>CAZSCW010000085.1:0-1536 GCA_964605495.1 uncultured Candidatus Saccharibacteria bacterium | reverse complement strand
CATCCAAAGATATTGTGGATCAAAATGTCTACAAGGCAGGAATTCTAAATTCACTGTTTGCATTGTTTATTATGTTTGTGATTGTAGGATTAATCACTGTATTGGCAAACTCACTTGGTATTCCATCACTTGGTATCGATATCAGTGTTGCAGATAAATCAGGACTGGTTGGTGGTAGTGGAGGTATTGGAACATTTAGAAATTATGCATTAGGTATTGCACGATTCCTCTCTCAGCGAATCATTCCTATCATGATTGCATGTGCATTGATGTTCTTCCTTGGGAATATTGTTATATCCATGACGAAATCAAACGTGGAAACAGAACGCACAAAAATGAACGACTACTTGAAATGGGGGATTCTTGCATTGTTTTTACTACTTACCTTATTCAGTATTATTGGAATGGTAACTGGTTCATTGTTTGGAACAGGTGCCATTATTCCACAATTTCAAACAACAGAATAATAATGTCAAAATACACCAGTAATGGTGTATTTTGACATTTTAGTAACTGTGTGATATTTATAGAAAAACATAACATATATGAAAAATTATATTATTAACGCTCTCTCAAAAATATTTTGGTATTCTCTACTAATTATTGGGTACATTCCTGCACAAATTTTTTTGAAAATATGGGGATGGAACATAGTAGGTGAAATTCCTAAATTAAAAAAGATGATGGTTATTGTTACACCGCATCGAAAAGGATTAAAGGATGTATTACTTGGACTTTTTGTTAGTATTATTAAATTTATTCCTCCTGTACAGTTTCTTGCAAAATATGAGGCAATGCACCCATGGTGGAATCCTGGTAAATTACTGTATTTGATTGGTGGAATTCCTACAGACAGAAAACATGAACATACTGATTCCAAAAAGGGCGATATAATAAACACGATGATTCGGGTTTTCAAAGAAAAAGATAATGCAATTTTTGTGTTAGTCCCAGAAGGAACTCGTGCAGAAGGTGCTCCTTGGAGACGTGGTTTTTACATTACTGCATCCAACGCTGATGTACCTGTTGTTCCAGTTGGTTTTGATTATAAAAATAGAACAGTTGTTATAGGGTTACCTATATTAATGACAGGAAATGTTGAAAAAGACCTTGAATTTCTAAAAGAATGGTATATACAGAACATTCCTGGATATGTCCCAGTTATTAATATGGCAATGTTTAAGTCAAATTGATACAATAAAAGCTTCATAATAACGGGGCTTTTTTATTTGTTTTATATGTGGTATAATCTCCGCACTATGGCAACAAAGAAAGTAATCAATAGTCGATCAAAGGATGACAAAATCATTATCAAAGGGGCACGAACACATAATTTAAAGAATATTGATGTGGAAATTCCGCGTTATACTATGACTGCAATTACTGGTCTTTCTGGTTCTGGAAAATCATCTTTAGCATTTGATACTATTTTTGCAGAGGGACAACGACGATATGTTGAATCGCTTTCTGCGTATGCTCGACAATTTTTAAAACAAATGGGTAAACCTGATGTTGATGAAATTAGCGGACTATCAC
>CAZSCW010000084.1:0-1582 GCA_964605495.1 uncultured Candidatus Saccharibacteria bacterium | reverse complement strand
GAGAATTTCAGATTCATATTACGGCCAGTCGTTTATAGAAGAGGCCAACTGGTATATATCCCAGCATACAAACAAGCCAGAAATTTTTTCACGTGAAATAAATACGTCTACATACCACGCAATAATGAAACATTACTTCAATGTAAATGGTATCGATATTCTTTCATTACTACAAAAGGGTGGAAAATTGTCCGAATTTACAAAAATAGTGAATAACCTGATCTTAAAACTTGATCCGTTACTGGCGGATGTAAATCACTAAATCACCTAATGCTTTATTTATATAAAAATACACGATTTCTCGTGTATTTTTTTATGCGAACCTGTTATATTTCGGATCAAAATCCACCATCCATTCGATTCCATATTTGTCGCGAAACATTCCAAAATACGAACCCCAAGGAGTGTCTCCCATAGGAAATTCGACGGAACCTCCGGCCGAAAGTCCGGTAAACAGTTTGTCTGCTTCTTCGCGACTTTCCACGCTAATCATTATTTTAGACCTGTTTTCGTTTTCATTCGTTCGTCCCATGCTTTCAGGAACATCGTTTCCCATGAGTACGTGACTTTTGTATATAGGCAGAGCAATGTTCATTATTTTGTTTGCTTCGTTTTCAGATACTGGGAACTCGGGACTAGAAATATCTTTGAAACGAGTAATGTTTGCAAACTCGCCACCAAAAACCGACTTATAAAACATAAACGCTTCTTCAGCATTTCCGTTGAAATTTACATGAGGGTTTATTGTTGCCATAGGTATATAAAATTATTATTCATTAATGATTTTATTTTAGCATTTTTTAAGTTTTTTCCTAATCTAAAATATGCATCAGTTTTCGATACTTAATTTATTAAAAATAAAATTCATATATACTTATTGTATTAACAATTAATATAATATCTTTATGTTACCTATTAACGTATTAGCAGTGCTGGTGTCAGCTGTTGTCGCATTTATCCTTGGCTTTTTATTTCATGGACCAATTCTTGGAAAGTTATGGATGAAACTCGCAAACATTACACCTACTGGCAATGAAAAATTCAGCGACATAGTCCCACAAATGATCTGGAACCTAATTGCAAACATTGTTACCGCATTTGGATTAGCAATTGTGTACCTATTTGCATCAACGTATATGTCTGCTGGAATTTGGACTGGTGTACTATCTGGATTCCTTGTATGGATTAGTTTCCTGGTACCAGCAACATCAATGGATGTAATCTGGATGGGACGAAAAGCAAATCTATGACTGTTTGAATCAGGATGCTCATTGGTTGTAATGATCGTCATGGGAATTATTATTGCAGCTTGGTAAAATAAAAAAAACGCGAACAATTCGCGTTTTTTTGTTTATTTTATAAGTATTTTTTTCACATAATCTACCATCTCATCAATTGTTTCAAACTGCGGAATCATATATCGTTCACAAACAATGTCTACGTTGCCTTTTCTCCAAAATCCATCTGGGCAGACGACAAATACATTACCACCATCAGCATGCAATCCAAGTTCCAGCAAACTAATTGGAGATTTTGTTTCAGAATCAAAGTAAAACACAATGTAATCAGCAGTTGAAAGACC
>CAZSCW010000083.1:0-1705 GCA_964605495.1 uncultured Candidatus Saccharibacteria bacterium | reverse complement strand
ATGAAGGGGTGACTCATGTTATTCGGGGCGAAGACCATGTGTCAAACACTCCGCGTCAAATTTTAATTCAAAGAGCTATCGGTGCACCGACTCCGTCGTACGCACATCTTCCTCTTGTATTAGGTCTTGATAAACAAAAACTTTCAAAAAGAAAAGGTGCACTTGCTATTACTGAATATCGAGACAAAGGCTATTTACCTGAGGCTATTCTTAATATGGTTGCTATGGTTGGATGGAATCCTGGAACAGATCAAGAATTGTTTTCAAAAGAACAACTAGTAGCTGCGTTTGATTTAAGTCAGGTGCAAAAATCGCCTGCAATATTTAATCCTGATAAACTTGATTGGTTTAATCGCGAACACTTGAAAAAACTTTCCCCTGATGAACAAAAGATGTATATAAAAAAATTCCTACCAGAACGATTTTCACATCTATCAGAAGTTGTTTTAGATAAATTGGTTCCGGTGATTGTTGAGCGAATTCATCATTTCAGTGAAGCTACTGAAATGGCAGATGCTGGTGAATTTGATTACTATCTTGCAGCACCAGAATTTGATGAATCAAAAATGGTTTGGAAAACAGATACGCTTGATCAGGCAAAAGAACACCTGCAAAAGGTATATGCATTATTAAATGACTATACAGGTGATTGGACAGTAGAGGGTATCAAATCAACTATTTGGGATTATGCAGAATCAGTAGGGAGAGGGAATGTTTTGTGGCCGTTTCGATATTCATTATCAGGTCGTGACAAATCACCTGACCCATTCGTGCTAGCATTTATTTTGGGGAAAAACGAAACACTACAGAGAATAAAAAGTATTTTAGACAAATAAAACATCCTTTCAAAAGGGTGTTTTATTGTGGTATACTATTGTCATATGAAATGTATACGATTAATGATGACAGGAATAATAGTAATGGCCTTTTTTGTTACACCAATAGTTTCATTTGCAGAAATAAGAAAAACAAAAGAGGTGGATACTGCTATTGCTGAAAAAAATCGTCAGATTCAAGAATTAGAACGTCAAATTGCTCAGTATCAAAACGAAATGCAGAATGTATCTGAACAGGCGCAATCATTAAACAAAGAAGTTTCTACGTTAAAATCATCAGAAAAGATTTTACAAACTTCTGTAAGATCAACAAACACTAAATTGCAAAAAACATCATATACTATTACAAAAAATATAAATGAAATTGAGGATTTATCCGCTGGAATTTATGAAAATAAAAATGTAATTGCTGAATCAATTCGTACTATAAATGCTCAGGATACACGCAGTCCCGTTGAGATGTTTTTAGGAAGACAAACATTATCAGACTTTTTAAAGGATTATCAAGATTTAGCACAACTGCAAAATCGTTTACGTGGTACTGTTCGAGTGATGCAAGATCGCAGCGCACAACTATCGCAAGCACAACAAGATCTTGCGGATCGAAAAAAAGAACTACAAGCTTTGTCAGGTGAATTAACCGATAAAGAAAAAATTATTACTGATCAAAGAAAACAAAAAGATATTCTGTTAAAAGAAACAAAAAATAAGGAATCAGAATATCAAAAAAAGGTAGCAACACTACAAGAACAAGTTACTCAGATAACCAATGAAATTCGTGATTACGAGTCTAAATTGAAGTTCTCATTAAATACTCAATCATTACCAAAAACGGGATCTCAGGTATTATCGTGGCCTGTAACTGATGT
>CAZSCW010000082.1:0-1747 GCA_964605495.1 uncultured Candidatus Saccharibacteria bacterium | reverse complement strand
CGGTATGTATTTACTTAATAAGCTATATTAATAGATATAATGTCGTAAAAGATATATTGTACGACATTCTTATATAATATAAAGCTCCTATTCCCTCAGCAAATAAACACCCTGGATTTCCAGGGTGTTTATTTTGCTTAATTTAGTTTCTTTATACAGTCGTCATACTCTTTCACCTGTTCATTATATTCCTGTGATATCTTTTGGAATTCGATTACCAGGTTATTGTATTTCCGTATGGTGCTGTTGTACATCCCTATCAAGTTGTCTAGCTCGTCACTATTTGCATTAGAATCTTGGTTAATTTTTTGCTCTAGATCCTGTGCAGTTTTCTTTGAGGTTAATGCATCTTGCTCTACTGATTGTAATGTCTTGAGCATTGACTCAGAAACAGATGGACAGGCATTTTTAGGGATACCAAAGTGTTGAACGATCATAACTACTTGAGATCCTTTCAGGTTACCAGTTCGTACATTAACACCAATATTTTGATAATCTGGGTACAGGATGTTTACTCGATGACTTGGACTGTTCATCCAGGCATCTACGACACTTTTTGCAGTATCGAAATCCCCCATTGCCAAGTTTTCACTGACACGAACAAAGTCATACGATTCGTTGTCAATAAAATATGCAAAACCTTTTTTAGAATCAACCGGAGATTCGTGTGCAAAATATTGATTTGCAAACATGTCATTGTTTTTTGCAGTAGCCGACCGGGTCAGTTTTGCGCTGAACTTTAATGGCTTCAGTCCCCTTTTGGTTCGCTCTAAATTGGTGTAGTATAAAATATTTTCTGAATTCAATACTGAACGATCAATGGGTTTACTGGTATCAACAGGTAATTCGTCTGATGTATCTAATGTTTTTTCAGGTAGTGGACGTTGATTCAGTTTCAAAAATGTTGCCGAGAGACTAATTAGTTTTTCGTTTAAAGTTTTAAGTTCCGTATAGACCTTGGTATTTACCAATGTTTCTGATAACACTGAAACTATTTTCCCATGATGAAATAACTGATATTGCGTCAGACTAATTCCAATAATCAATATTGCAATGTATGAAAGTATTTTTCGCATAAACAATTAATTACATGCAGTGGTGCGTGTGTATCCTTTTTCTTGTGCCTCTTGTTCTGTATTAAAATAAATTCTATTCTCTGGTTTGATACGGTTAATACTACCACAATCTGATGGGTAATATTTAGTTCCTGTTTTTGATGCTACAAATTGACCGCTGACACTTGATGAAGTCTGCTGCGATGTTGATACTTGCTGATCATCTGTTACTACCGCTTCTGCTGGCATGGTATCGTACACATTTTTAATTATAGGTGTTTTATAACGAAGTGCCAAAGGGACCGGTTTTGCAGGTAATTCTACTTGAGGGTTGTTATGTTGGTTTAATAAAGAGTATTCAGTGATAATACCCAACCCAAAAGCGATAATCATACAGGAGATAAAATATAAAGACCTTATAACTAAAGGCTTTTTGAGGAAAATAATCAATGTTTGTTCCATAAAATAAATATGATTATACCCTCTTGATTATTTTTTATCTTTGGGTTATACTGCTCATTATAGCATATTATTAAGAATTAAGTAATTTTTACAAGCACTATGGCAACAAGAAAAGCGGGAGGTTCCGCTAAAAACCTAACTGATTCAAATCCAAAATATTTGGGGACAAAACTATATGATGGTGAATTTGCAAAGACTGGGGCTATTATTGTTCGCCAGCGTGGAACTCG
>CAZSCW010000081.1:0-1752 GCA_964605495.1 uncultured Candidatus Saccharibacteria bacterium | reverse complement strand
GTATCATTCATAAATGATTTTATTTTTTCAGGAACATTACCAACTGCAATTGTTATCGCACCATCCAAAAAAACTCCCTCATATTGAATACCTAAATCAATTGAGATAATATCTCCTTCCTCGAGTATTCGATCAGCTGCCGGAATTCCGTGAACAATTTCATCATTAATAGAGGTACATAATGTTGCAGGAAATGGTGAATATTGTCCGTCTGGTTGATACCCTTTGAACGCGGGAATTGCACCAGCATCACGGACCAATTGTTCTGCAAAAAAATCCAATTCCGCAGTTGAAACCCCTGGTGCTACCCGTTCTGCAACCATGCGTAAAACACGCGCATGGATTTTTCCCCCTGCACGCATTAACTGTATTTCTTTGTCGGTTTTAATAATAATCATATGAAAGCAAAAGAGAGAATTTTTTGTTTTTATCGAGTTTCCTTTATGGAAACGAAGCCGAACAGCGCAGCAGTGAGGGAATTTTAAAAACAAAAAATTCTCTCTTTTGCTGAAATGTTAATTAAATAATTTTGTATTAATATCACCGGCAACTTGTTCAATGGTTTGTTCACCATTGATAATGGTCGTACTATATTTTTTATTGTTCTTGAAATAATCAATCACCGGCATAACATTTTCTGTAAACCATGACAAACGTTTTTGCATTCCCTCTACAGTATCATCGGCACGATCACGTTTACCCATGTGTTCAAACACCCATGCATCAGACACATCAATATGCACCACGTGACGATCGGTAATTTCCAAAAAATCTAATGCTGAATCTACAATGGATGCTTCCTCGATCCGGCGGGCAACCCCGTCCAAAATAATATCTTCGACACCAGTGTATTCATCAACAATTGCACGTGACCACAAGTACACTGGGAAAAACGCAGGCATTAATTTCCCAGCATCAATTACCGATTTCACATGATCCCCCATAAACCCAGGATGAGTTTCTGAAAAGGCTCGAAATAGTTTTCCTGTTTCCACATAAATAACCTTGCGTCCCTGGGATTCCAAACGTTCTTTTAATAATTGCGCCTGGGTACCCTTTCCGCATCCAGATTTTCCATATAATAAATAGACAGTTGACATACCGTGATACTACCAGAAAAGCCAGTGTCTATCAAATAAAAACAGGGCTGCAATGGCAGCCCTGACTTCATTCATGTTCAGTTGTAACCACGCTAACTGGTACGTTTTTGTGGCCGGGGAATCACTAATTGTAAAAATGGCTGTGCGTTTTTTCCAACGACTTTTTCATCGTATGAACCATTTTTGACCAATTGATACGAATCGCCCAGTTTAATTAATTCAACCAGGATTCGTTTTTGTTGTGATTCTAAAACAAAATAAACATCGCCTCCATCTTTCAAAAGGTTAAATCCATCACTGTGAATAAACGCAGTGATTTCATCCGAGGTCATCACGACCTTGGGACATCCAAACAGTTCTGCAACACGGGCAAATTGTCCGGAAATTAATTGCCCGGATATATCATCCGGCAGGACAATATACACATCGGCATTTAATCCACTGACATCATTACTGCTGCAAAATGGAGTTCTGTCTACGCCGTTTTGAGCGGCTGCGGGGTGTACTGCAATCACCGTTGCCAGTACCAAAAAAAGGAACACACGTTTCATAGTAAACTAATTTGTAGTTTATATTACCCTTAAAATGCAAAAAGTCAAATAAAAAGAGGGTTCCCTGCGGGAACCCTCTGACTTTTTTAAATGGTTATTAA
>CAZSCW010000080.1:0-1781 GCA_964605495.1 uncultured Candidatus Saccharibacteria bacterium | reverse complement strand
GCGTATTGGTGTCCACATTGTGGAGCCCAAAAAACAATGTTCGGAAAATCTGCAAAGAAACTTCCTTATTACGAATGTGCATTACAGGGTGAAGAAAAAACCGCATCTGATAAAGCAATTCAGGCTGCAATTATCGCCGGTACCTTAAAGGTTGATACTCAAGGAAATCTATTACCTGGACAAGATCCTGAAAAATTAGGGATAAAAGTTCGCGCAGATGTTTGTAAAGAAAATAATATCGACGGATATCCTACTTGGATATTTGCGGATGGAAGTCAGGCCAGCGGTGAGCAAACAATTGCAGAATTAGCAGAAAAAACAAGTTGCGTAGCGCCACAATAATATAAATAATATATATGACACTCGAAACATTTAATATTATTATTGCAATAGGAACACTTGCAATTGCATTTTTTGCAGTTGTTCTTATAATTTTCAGAATAGTTATTGGATCACACAGCCACATATTGAATGTAGTCCGGAAAGATGCGTTAATTTTTGGTTTTATTATCGGATTTTCTGCAATACTAGGATCTCTCACTTACTCTGAAATATATCACTTACCTCCTTGCCTGTTCTGTTGGTGGCAACGAATATTTTTATACCCTCAAGTAATCCTATTTGCAGTAGCATTATATCGACATGGACGCACCAGTTCAGCTGGATATGATATATTTTACTACTCAACACCGATGGCGGTAATTGGATCAATTATCTCACTGTATCATGTATTCCTGCAGCGAGGTATCATTGCGAGTACTGGAGCATGTCTCCAAAATGGTGTTTCTTGCACTACTATTGATATTCAAGTTTTTGGATTTTTAACGATACCCATGATGGCATTAATCCTTGGTATTGCACTTAGTTTACTTGGAATTGCAATATTATTTCATCATAAAAAAACTGCATAATTATGCAGTTTTTTTGAATATTATTTTTCTACCTTCTCCGTCATGTTCAATATAAACATACAAAGCATCTTTTGGAATTACAGTGTTAATGATTTCCGGCCACTCGATAATCATCAGTGTATTTGGTTTTTTAAAATCCTGATCTAACCGAAATACTTCCAAGTTTTGTTCACCTTCCAATCGATATGCATCCATGTGAACTAATGTTTTGAATATATTGTCAGATGTTTCATATGTTTTTTTAATAACAAATGTAGGACTGTTAATAGTTTCTGAAATTCCTAGCGATTCGCCAATGATCTGTGTCATTGTTGTTTTACCTGCACCCAAATCTCCATGCAGGCAAACCACGCACGCATTATCAGTTCCATTTTTTGTATAGTCGCTGGAAATAGTATCCAGAATTTCCTCTGTAGCCTTCTTGAAATCTTCAATTGTTTCTGTGTTCCATTCCATAATAATAGTATCTTACCTTAACTTATAGAAAAAGCAAAAACCACCTAATAGGTGGTTTTTGCGAGGAGATTAATTCACGAAAAGAATTAAATTAGAAATCTTTTGGAGTTGGACGATACGGAGTATAGTCAACTTCTGGAGCACTGGTTGTAGTAGTAGTATTGGTTACTACAGGACGTGTTGGTGTTGGTACTACCTCATCTCTGTAATAGTGATGATGTTCTTCACGACGAGTTGCGTAGCGAATAATCAAAATCAATAATACGAGCAAGAGAATAATAAACAACCATCCAGCAAGAGTTCCTGGTAAGAAATCCAATCCAAAGATTGAAGCCCCCAATACGTTAGTACTTGCTAAATAACTATCTGAATCATATGCAATTGCATTTTCCTGAGCTTTATTTTCAGGATTTT
>CAZSCW010000079.1:0-1839 GCA_964605495.1 uncultured Candidatus Saccharibacteria bacterium | reverse complement strand
ACTTTATGCTATAATGCTTTCATATGATAATTACTCATCACGGAAAACAATTTTTTAAATTACAAACAGGGGATCGTGTGATTGCGTTGAACCCAATCGCAAAAGATTCAAAATTCAAGACTAGTGGTTTTGGTGCTGATGTTGCTTTAATTACTACCAATCATCCAGATTACAATGGATCTGAAACCGTTACCTATGGTGATCGTGTTCCATTTATTATCAATGGTCCTGGTGAATATGAACTATCCGGGGTTATTTATCGCGGATATGGATCAAAAGGAACTGATGGTAAAAAAGATTTAGTAAATGCGATTTATTATTTTGAATTTGATGATATTAAAATTTGTTTCCTAGGTGCATTATATGAGGGAAACATTTCAACCGAGGCACGCGAAGCAATTGATAATGTAGATATTTTGTTTGTACCTATCGGAGGTAAAACCGTTATCAATGCAGAAGTTGCCGCAAAACTTGCACGAACATTCGAGGCAAAAATGGTAATTCCTATGGATTATGGAAATGACCAGGAACCAGATGCATTAAAAAAATTCTTAAAGGAAACATCAACAAAGGAAACAGCCCCTGTTGAAAAACTTACTTTGAAATTACGTGATTTAGCTGGAAAAGAAGGTGAAGTAGTAGTGTTTGAATAATATATTAATTTTTGTAGTTTTTTATGAAAAAAATAATTACCAACCTTCGTAATAAACCTGACCACATCAAGAGTCGTTATGTGATTGTTTTTTCCGTATTGGCGACATTGTTTATTGTAGGATTATGGATTGTTACAATGCGATTAATGCAAACATCAGATGATACTGTAAAAACAGAAAGTCCTTTTCGTGCGTTCGGACAAATTTTTTCCGGAACAGTTTCTGATGTAAAAAATAATTACACCAACCAGAAAAAAACATTAAATCAGGCAATGGAGGAACAGTCAAAAACACAGGTTCCAGTCACCCCGCCAGCACAGACTCAAGTTAATACAGGGGCTGCGGTTGTGGTCCCAGAGTCTGAAATTTTAAAGGAAGAAGACGTTCGCTAATACTACTTGTCATACGAAATCCTTCATGGTATTGGGGGATTTTTTGTTGAATTACTAGGTGATTTTTAGAGAGAAATATGCTATAATGTAACCTATATGGCAAAAAAAACATCTTCTGAACAACCATCAGAATCACCAGTAGTGATGCATGATAAAACTATTCCTATGAACATTTCCCGCGAAATGCGTGAATCGTTTATCGCGTATTCCATGTCAGTAATCACATCACGTGCATTGCCTGATATTCGTGACGGATTAAAGCCTGTTCATCGACGTATTTTATACGCAATGAATGAACTTGGTCTTTCTGCATCTGCAAAATTCCGTAAATCGGCGCTCGTGGTAGGAGAGGTGCTCGGTAAATACCACCCACACGGTGATACGGCTGTGTATGATTCTATGGTTGGTATGGCACAGGATTTTTCATATCGCTATCCATTGATCTGGGGTCAAGGGAACTTTGGTTCTATTGATGGTGACGGTGCTGCAGCAATGCGTTATACCGAGGCAAAAATGACAAAATTATCAGGTGAGTTATTGCGTGATATTGATAAAGACACTGTTGATTTTCGTCCTAACTATGATCAAACACAAAAAGAACCAGCAGTTCTCCCAACTGCTGTACCAAGTTTATTATTAAACGGAACTCTTGGAATTGCTGTAGGTATGGCAACAAACATTCCACCGCACAACCTAGGTGAAATTATGGATGCTTGTGTCGCATATGTCGACGACAAAAATATTTCTATAGAAGGACTTTTGGAGCATGTAAAAGGACCAGATTTCCCAATTGG
>CAZSCW010000078.1:0-1908 GCA_964605495.1 uncultured Candidatus Saccharibacteria bacterium | reverse complement strand
ATAACCTGTTTTGCAGTTTGTGCAGCGATACGTCCGAATTCCTTGTCAGGTTGTTGTAATGGAAATACTAATTCATCTCCAAGTACGACATCAGATTTAATTCGTTTTGCATCGTTAATGTATAGATGTTTTTCTTCATCGAATCGTGGTAATACTTCTTCGCTTTCTTCGACTTCATGTGCTCCGTTTTCGAGTTCTTCTTCGGTTAATGCTGGACGAACAGTTGTTTCATCAACAACAATTTTTACTTGTGAAAAATCTACATCGCCTGTTTCCAAATTAAACGCCGCTTTAATGATTTGTCCTTTTTGTCCATAATCACGTTTATATGCAGCAGCAAGAGATTGTTCAATTGCTTCAATAATAGCTGCTTGTGGGATTTTTTTCTCGACTTCGATTTGTTCGAGAGTTGTTTTTAAAATTTTTAGATCAAATAACATATATTTTTTTATTACATCTTCTTTTTATTAAAGATGATTATTTTATTTTTTAATAAAAGCCCACATAAGTGAACTTGATTAGTAGTATAACACACCTGTGGAAAACTTTCAAACAGATTTGATTGCAGGATTATATCGTTGCATGATATACTTTTGATATTAATTGTAATTAATTTTTATATATGAAATGGAATGACATCCGCGATCGGCTCAAAAAATCTTCAAGTTCAGTTATGGAATCTTTGAAACCTGAAACGCCAATAAAAAATAGTGGTGTGACTGATTCCACAGGTGATGTTTCATCACGCAAAAAAACTGTATTTTCAAAAATCTTATTTCCACTGATCGTTGCAGTGGTTATTGTTGCAGGAGTTATTGTTATTTATTTTGTTTTAAAAAATAAAAACATCATTCCAAGTGATAACTTGACCTTAAACAAAGATGAAGTAACTGCAGTTAATACATTCTTCACACAAAATCCACCACAGCCATTAGATCAGAAAGATGTTACTGCTATTCAAAACATTTTAGATCCGCAACCTGTAGTATCGGTCGAAAAAACACCTGCTAAACCTGCTACTAAAAAATAATTATTTATATAATATATTGTATCTATGAAAAAAACTGTATTTTCAAAAATCTTTTCTACTGTTGCTATTATGACCATGGTTTTTGCTATGGTACCTTTTCAGACTGCACACGCAACTGGTTCTGAAAACGTTGTGGGGTATGCTTTTAGTGATATGCCAGACGGTAGCGATCAAAATAAACCTTGTACAGGAATTGATCCTGCAGACACTAACAATGAACATTGTGGACGAGGGCTCGGATGGATTAGTTTAAACAGTATTAACCATCCTGGAACTATTAATTATGGTGTAAATCTTAATCGTACTACAGGAAATTTTGAAGGAAATGGTTATGCAGAATATGGCGGATGGGTGAAATTTAATCCATCAGGTCCATTTCCAAGTGGTCCAGGAACTATAGCGTCTGGTGCGAAAGTTGATCCGGTTTGTCTAGCTGATGCTACGCGAACATGTAAAGTAACCGGATGGATTCGGTTTATTTCTGGTACTAGTACCGGATGGGACGGATGGGTGAGTATGTCGGGAACAGGATATGGACTTGAGCTAGATAAACCTGATGCAAACGGTGTTCGTAAATTCATGACAGGTAAATATGCATGGGGTTCATGGATTGTTGGATGGGTTGATTTTTCATATGCATCTGTAATTCAAGATATGTGTTTAGATATTGATGATGTACAAACGTCTGTTCCAGCTGATAGAAATAGGGATGTTTTTGGTAATTGTCCTCCAAAAGAAGATATTTGTAAAACAACATACTTTAATATTATACCTAGTGACCCACGTAATGGAACACCGGATCCAAAGACTACACCTCCTTACCAAGATACACTACCTCCAGGCTATACAATTTCACCTGACAGCAGTAAATGTGGAAT
>CAZSCW010000077.1:0-1921 GCA_964605495.1 uncultured Candidatus Saccharibacteria bacterium | reverse complement strand
TACCCTACCAGAAAAAAGGACAGAAAACAATTTTTGAAACATATGAAAAATCAGGTATACTACATGATATGACACCTCCTAAAAAACCTTCAAAAAAATTCTTTGATACATTACATGAAGTAAAACATTATACTCATATACATGTTCAAAAAAGAGCAGGTCCACATATTGAAAGACAGACTAAAAAAGTAAAAAGTACCTGGAAAAAAGCAATATCCTGGGCCGGTCACCATACCCAATTAATTATATATATAAGTGCCATTACAACCGCTGTAATTGTTGGATTATTTTTTATTTGGGTTGCTACATTAAAAATACCAACATTGGATAATTTTGCAGAACGAAAAGTTGCAAGTTCAACTCAAATATATGATCGTAATGGAATTATTTTATATGATGTACATGAAAACATAAAAAGAACAGTAGTACCAGGGAATACTATTGATTCAGATATAAAACACGCTGTAATTGCAATTGAAGATAAAGATTTTTATAAACATCATGGAATTAAAATAACATCGATATTTCGAGCAGTTCTTTCAAATCTAATTCCTTTAAACGGGACACAAGGTGGTTCAACTATTACACAACAGGTAATTAAAAATACATTATTAAATTCAGAAAAAAGAATTTCAAGAAAAGTAAAAGAATGGATATTAGCCTTAAAATTAGAACGGGTAATGGGGAAAGACGATATTTTAAGTCTTTATTTAAACGAAGCGCCATATGGAGGTGCAATCTATGGAGTAGAACAGGCAGCTCAAGGATTTTTTGGAAAACCAAGTAGTGAAGTAACTCTTGCAGAAGCGGCATATTTAGCAGCAATTCCAAATGCTCCAAGTTACTATTCGCCATATGGGAAAAATAAAGGATTGTTAGATAATAGAAAAAATTTAGTTTTGAAAAAAATGCAGGAACAGGGATATATTACCGTTGATGAATATAACCAAGCAAAAGAAGAGGTGGTGGTATTTAAACCTCAATCAGACAGTAGTGGGAAAGCTCTTCATTTTGTAGATTATATTCGTAGTTATTTGGAAGAAACGTATGGAAAAGAATCACTATTGGTTGATGGATTAAAAGTAACAACTACCCTTGATTGGAAATTACAAGAAGAAGCAGAAAAAATAGTAAAAGAAAAAGCACTTCAAAATGAAAAAGATTGGAACGCATCAAACATGGCACTGGTTGCAATAGATCCAAAAACCGGTCAGATATTATCTATGGTTGGTTCACGTGATTACAGTGATACTGCAATTGATGGTCAATTTAACGTAACCACTGCAACACGTCAGCCAGGTTCTTCATTTAAACCTATTATTTATACCAGGGCATTTGAAAAAGGGTATCGACCAGAAACAGTGTTATTTGATGTCCCAACTCAATTTAATCCAAATTGTGGAGCATTCAGTCGAGAAAGTGGGGCAACAGGTTGTTATGCTCCTGATAATTATGACGGAAAATTTACTGGACCTATTTCACTTCGTAATGCTCTTGGTCAATCACGAAACATTCCAGCAGTTCAGTTATTATACTTAGTTGGTGTTGCAGATGCTCTTCAAACCGCAAAACAACTTGGTATTACAACACTTGATAAAAATATTGATAGATACGGACTTACTCTTGTGCTCGGAGGCGGTGAAGTTTCACTCCTCGAATTAACATCAGTATACGGAGTATTTGCTAATGATGGTGTACGAGTTCCTCCAACGGGAATTTTGAAAATTGAAGATTTAAATGGAAAAGTACTCGAAGAATATAAACAAAAAGGTGAACAAGTTATTTCTGCAGAAGCTACTCGAATGATTTCATCTGTGCTTTCAGATAATGTTGCACGTACTCCATTATTTGGGGCTAATTCACAGTTATATTTTGGAGATCGTCCTGTAGCTGCAAAATCCGGAACAACCAATGATAATAA
>CAZSCW010000076.1:0-2028 GCA_964605495.1 uncultured Candidatus Saccharibacteria bacterium | reverse complement strand
ATCTGGGTGATTATGAAATCGTTGGAAAAACACGTGATGACGCAGTTGGCGAAGCGTTTGATAAAACTGCACGAATACTGGGACTACCCTATCCAGGTGGTCCAGAAGTCTCAAAATTGGCTCTACAACACGACAAATCTCTGATTGCGAGTATTGAACTACCACGACCGATGATCCATTCGAAAGATTACGATTTTTCATTTTCAGGACTCAAAACTGCAGTGCTCTATGTAGTTCGCGATATCAAACTCACAAACTCTGGTACTATTCCAGAAAATTTAAAGATAGAAATTGCCTATGAATTTCAAGAAGCTGCAGCCGAAGTAATCACTAAAAAAACCTGTAACGCAGTACGTGATTTTGACGTGCAAACATTAATTGTTGGTGGTGGTGTTTCTGCAAATAGCAGAATCAAAGAGTTATTGAAACAAAAAGTATCAGAAATTATTCAACCAGATCAAATTCATTTCCCTGCACGCGAACTGACGGGTGACAATGCGCTCATGATTGGACTTGCTGGATATTTCAAGTATAAAAAAAATCCTGATAATGATTACCAGGATTTTAGAGCTGAAGGAAATTTAAGTTTTTAATTCTTGTGCATTTTCTTCATAAATTTTATCGCGAATTTTAAATAATTCATTTAAGTTTTCCTCTAGTTGTTCCCTGACATACTCAGGTTTTCCAATCGCTATATAACAATACTCGCGATTCAGGTGAATAAATGGATACCAGGCGGTATTTATTTGTATTAATTCTTCTTTGGTAAAGTTTTTAAGATCCCTCAATATCGTAAGACCGATATTCGTAAACATTCCATCCTTGAAAAGTTTTGGTACATTATATTTTGATAAATCTGTATTATCAAAACAAAAATACTCCATTACTTTTTCATGTAAATGATCTGGTAATCGTGATTCCAGTAAATTCATAAGCGAAGCAACACTTTCATTGATTGTTTTATTTTTTTCTTGTTCAAGTTTTTCTTTTTCAACTTTAAATTTATCATTTGCAGTAGAGATGGTCCTAAAAACATTTTCCTGGAATTCTAAGTCTTTCGGGTCTGCTTCTATTAAAGGCTCAACTTCTTCTGCTACAATCTTTGTTTGATCAATCACCGTACTCATTCCATTAGGAGTCTGTACTATAGGATTTAATTTGCTTTGACCTGAATCAATAATTTGCCCTGCTGATTCAGAAATCATATTACCGTTTTCATCGTTTTCGTTTTGGGGCCTTAAAAAAATACCTCCAACAATAAATAGTACTGCGATTATAACCTCGTTTAAGAGGTTAGCTTTCGTAAATATAAACATACAAATTATAGCTACGATACATAACACCCTTAGAGGTTGTAGGTATTTTTTAATGAATTTTTTCATTTTATTTGTTTTTTAAATTAACAATATATTTTCCGAACTCTAGCATATATAGAAAACTATGCAAATAAAAACCCTGACAATATTTGTCAGGGTTTTGATGTTACGAAAACCGTTTTTTAATTATTTCGAACTGCTCATTTCTTTTTAAAAGGCCGTTTACTGTAACCAATTTGAACTCTTTTGGTATTTCCTCTTCTAAAAATTTTTTAACCGGCTTAAACCATGCCATTTTTGTTTTTACTACAGCATCACTCAATTCACCTACGCGTTTTCTTTTCTTCATTCTTCTTGCACACTCTTTATCAGGAGTATCAATATAGATTATTTCTGCTTTGTTTGGCAGATAACCTGTCTTCATTAACATTTGCCACAGCGGAAATTCTTTTTTACTCCGTGGTGAACCGTTAATAATAATCACCATACCTTCCTTATAAACTTTTTCCATTTTTGATAGATAAAAATACAGAGGCAATATTGGTGGTTGCAATTTCCCTAATGAATTGATCCCGGTCATGTGTTTTGCAAAAAACAATCCTGAACCTGCTTTTTTAGACCTCTTGCGTACTTCGTCGCCATTTGAAATATAAAAATACGGTTTATTTTGCTCTCTCAAATATTTCAATGTTTTTCTAATTTGAGTATCTTT
>CAZSCW010000075.1:0-2037 GCA_964605495.1 uncultured Candidatus Saccharibacteria bacterium | reverse complement strand
TTTACGTAATGGAATAATATCCAGAATATACATACGGCGACTATAACATATTTTTGAAATTGTCCGAGAACTAATCGAAATTCACCCATTTGCTTTATTTGTAAATATATGGTATTTCTACAGAAAATAGTAACTAACTTTAAAAAATAAATAAAAAAAATGAGCAATCAAGTTTTAAAAATTAGAGGGGGTAGCTCTCTGTTTGGAAACGTATATTTACCTTCCAATAAAAATGCTATCTTACCAATTCTTTGTGCAAGTATTTTGGTCAAAGGAAAAGTAACTATTGAGCAAGTTCCAAAAAGTCCTGATGTTTTTAAAATTATTGAAGCATTGGAGAAAATCGGATCAGATTGCAAATGGTTACAGGAAGATTTGTTGATTGATACGAAAAATGTAGATTCCTACGAAATCGATTCTTGTGTTTCTGATATACAAGCAGGAATACTTTTCGCAGGTCCATTACTTGCACGATTTGGAAAGGCAATCATTCCACATGGCAAAGGATGCAAGCTCGGCTATCGTGGACCAGAGAAACATGTTGATTTTTTCAAAAAAGTTGGTGTGTCCTCTCATGAAGATGGAGGTAAAATTTATTTTACGGAAGATGTTCCTAAAAAAGATTTTCCTCTTAATAAGTTGGGTTCTATAAAAGAAGGGGTTGATATCAAGGAAGCTTCATTCAGTAAGCCTGCAGTAACCCCAACAGAAAATGTTCTAATGTATTTGTCTGGAAGACCTGAAGAAATTTGGAGCTTACATGGACTTGCACAGGAACCGCATGTGGATGACTTGGTAAGTTTTTTAAATCTTGTCTCATCAACAGAAGTCATTAAAGGTTATGGTAGTTCACGAAAAGTTCAAGGAACGACCGAACGAAAAAGCGACATGACATTTAGAACACAGCTCGATCATGTTGATGCAGCTGGATGGATTAGTTTGACTGCAATTACAAAAGGAAATATTACACTTAAAAATGTGTATGAAAGAACGAAGTCAATTGTTAACATTATTGACTTCTTCAAACCATTTGGAATAAAATTTCAGCGTGATGGTGATGATCTGGAAGTGTGCTGTGAAGATTATGTTTTCGCACCTGATGAAACAGTAGAACGCTATAATGAATTTTCATGGAAGATTGTTCCAGGTCCTTGGCCTCAAGAAGCGGTCGATACATTGGCATCATTTGCAGCTCTTGCAACTACTAATCGTCAATTGGGTACTGAAGTTCAAATTATTAATCATATGTTTGAAGACGGGTTGCGTTATGCAATATGTTTTCGCGATATAGGGTTTGGAATTGTGGAACAAAACATGATGTTTGCGATTAGAGGAAACGATCCAAGTGTAGTTAATTCTGTAGTCACCGCACCAGACGTTATCGAAGGTGTACGTGCAGTTATTTGGGTAATTTTGGGATTACCAAAAGGTTCGGAAGTAATCGTAAGAAACTGGCAACCTATTTTACGTAGGAATCCAGAGATTATTCAAATACTGAAAGATTTAGGTGCTGATATTGAAATTATTGAGCAAGAAAATTAAATAATTATAAAGGTCATTTGTCACATGTGTGCAAGTGGCCTTTTTTTGTTTTATATGCTAAATTCGTGACATCTATGAGTTTTTTCTCTCCAAAATTAGGTATTGATCTGGGTACTGCAAATACCCTTGTATATATTCCTGGAAAGGGAATTGTGTTAAACGAGCCTTCTGTGGTGGCTATTTCTGAATATACAAAGGAAATACTCGCAATCGGAGCAGATGCTCGCGATATGTTGGGTAAAACAGTGGACGGCGTGATCGCCTATAAACCAATGCGTGACGGTGTTATTGCGGATTACCGGATGACCCAGGCAATGCTTGCACATTTCATTAAAAAAACTCTCGGCTTTTGGTCATTTATGAAACCAGAAGTTATGATTTCAGTTCCAGCTGGCGTAACGTCTACAGAGCGACGTGCAGTTGTAGAGGCAGCACTCAAGGCTGGTGCAAAAAAAGCTCACATTGTGCGTGAACCAATCGTAGCTGCAATCGGTG
>CAZSCW010000074.1:0-2110 GCA_964605495.1 uncultured Candidatus Saccharibacteria bacterium | reverse complement strand
TATGGATAATGGATTGTTTATTGTCACACGATCAGATGGAAAGTATTCAGATATTTCGAGTCTAATATAAAAAAGCATTACCACATGGTAATGCTTTGTTTTTTATTAAATTTTATTGTAAAAGCCACAACAGAAAATTATTTAAAATATATCTTTCTGCGTCTATTTGATAATCTTCATATAGCGACATATCAACGATTAAATCATAATTTAATTTATCCCCGATATCTACACCATATAAATTTTGATATCGATTTTTATCATCAATAAAACGTTGCTTCAACAACTCGCGTAATTCCTCGATCGTTTTTGCTGTTTCTTTTACTCTACGTTTTGGATTTTTCCAAATCCATTCTGATGCCAAACTGGACGGTAATTGTAATCTTACTTTATAAGAATTCGGAATAAAATGAAAACCAAGCCTGGTATCCATAACAAACCTGTTGTCTGCTCCTTGTTCTTTTATCCATGTATCAATCTTTAAATCAAAATTAGGAATAAGCTTATTTTCAAGTGCAGTAGCCGCAGCTGTTTCAATAGTCACCTCTGCCTCTTCTGCTAATTGCCGCGCCTTTGCACCAGAAGATTTAACAGTAAACCCAGTGGATAGAGACATTAATTCAACAATTGTTGATTTACCAGAACCGTTATCACCATGCAATGTTACTTGCAAGGGTTTTTTAGTAATGCAAAAAATAATATTTTGCAACACTTTCTGTGGTTCCAAATTACCATCAATTTGAAAATAACGAAGTTTAGAAAAATTTTTTTGTTGTTGTTGAAACTCATACAGGGCAGGAATAGTTTTTTGATGATATACTCGAAATCGTTCATTCACAGCAATCTCATTTTCATCATCTGTTCTATTTTCTTCCATGAATCTGTTTTTAATTCTTTGTCGACATTCAACTTCTGGAACATCAATTTCTATCACACAAATATCTTCAGCAAACTCAGAAACGTAGTTTAAAAACTCAGTTACTTCATCAACTAATCTTACTGTTCCTGCTAACACAATATGTGTGGTGTTTTCTGGGATAGTGTTAAAAAATTCTTTCCAAACTTCACAAATCAGATCCAGTGGAACAGATTCGCCACGAGAAGTAAATTCTTTAAAAGCATTAGCTAGTAAATGATTTTCATCTTTTGAAATTTCACGTAACCGTGTACCCATATCAAACGTTGCAACAACATAGTCTTTGTTTGCTTTTTTAATTTGTTTTTCAACTAAATCTTGCTGCATACCCTTTCCTCCTGCTGGTGGACCATGAAGAAGAATTATTTTAATTTTGTTAAGTAGTTTTCTGATTAATTTCTTAGTTAGTTTTTGTTCCATTTTCTATACGGTTTTTTGGTGAAAAAATAAAAACACCTGTGCAAAAGATTTATATTCTTTTTACAAGGTGCTGTAAATTGTTTTATATAATAACCACATTTTACAAAAAGTCAAGATATGGTATGGTTATTTCACTATGAATATACTCGCTATTGAGACATCCTGCGATGAAACAGCTATTTCCCTTTTCACAGCAACAGAAACAAATTCTGGTGTTGATTTTAAAATAATTTCAAACATCACCCATTCCCAAGTTGATATGCATGTACAGTATGGTGGCGTATTCCCACAACTTGCAAAAAGAGAACACGGGCGAAACCTAGTCCCTATTTTACTCAAAATTTTTGATTTAGAATGTAAAGAAAGGAGTGCAAACTCTAATCCTGAAATCGACTTATTACTTGCAAGGGAAACCGAACTTTTAGAACAGTTTAATAAATATGTTTTATCAATTCCAAAACCTGATATTGATATCATCTGTGTTACCTCTGGACCAGGACTCGAGCCAGCATTATGGGTTGGAATCAGTTTTGCAAAAGCTCTTGGAAAATTATGGAATATCCCTGTTGTTCCCGTAAACCACATGGAGGGGCACATTTTATCAGTACTCGTTCCAGAAAATAGTTCTGGTAATTTTTCTGTATCTGCTGAACTGTTTCCTTTTCCTGCACTTGCATTGTTAATCTCTGGTGGACATACAGAAATGGTACTGGTGCGTGATCTGGGTGATTATGAAATCGTTGGAAAAACACGTGATGACGCAGTTGGCGAAGC
>CAZSCW010000073.1:0-2120 GCA_964605495.1 uncultured Candidatus Saccharibacteria bacterium | reverse complement strand
ATATCAACTGTTGCCTTTTCAATTGATGTTGCTCCCATTGATCGTAGATAATAGGTTGTTTTCAATCCCATTTTCCATGCATTCATATAGGTATCAGAAATTGCACGCCCTGATGTGGTATTCATGAAAATGTTAATTGATTGTGATTGATCAATCCATTTACCACGATGTGCGGCGTGACTGATTACCCAGTGCGGATCGATCTGGAATGTTTCTTTATATTTTGCACGCAATTCTGCTGGAATTTCAACAATTTCAGAAAGGTTCCCGTCATGTTGTTTAATTTTTGAGAGAATCACATCATTCCATAGTCCCCGATCTTTTAAGTCATTTACTAGATATTCATTTACAACAGTAAATTCACCACTAAAGTTTGATTTAACATATAAGTTTTTGTAGATCGGTTCAACAGATGGTAGACATCCTGAAATGTTTGCAATGGTTGCTGTTGGCGCAATTGCCATGGTATTTGAATTTCGCATACCAAATTTTTTCACTCGATCACGTACTTCGGTCCAGTCCATTTCACCAGTTGGCATAATTCCTGTGGTTAGTCCGCGCTCATCTTCCAACAATTTAATAGTGTCGACTGGGAATAATCCGCGGTCCCATTTTGAACCTTTAAAAGTTTCATAAGCACCTTTTTCTTCCGCTAAATGTGTCGAGGAAAGAATTGCTTGATATGAAACAAACTCCATCAATTTATCACTAAATTGCACTGCAACATCTGAATCAAAATTAATATCTAATTCATAGAATACATCCTGCAGACCCATAATACCTAATCCTACTGGGCGGTGTTTTTTGTTTGCATACTCACCTTCTGGTACTGGATAAAACGAAATATCAATCACATTATCAAGCATACGCATTGCTTGGCGTGCACTTTTTTCAAGTAATGCCCAATCCATTTTTTTATCTTTCACATGTCGAACCAAGTTCAACGACCCAATATTACATACTGCGGTTTCCTTATCAGATGTATTTAAGGTAATTTCTGTACACAAATTTGATGAGTGAACCACACCAACATGATCCTGCGGGGATCTGATATTACAAGGATCTTTAAACGTCATCCATGGATGCCCAGTTTCAAAAACCATCATAATCATTTTACGCCACAAATCTGCTGCTTTTACTTTTTTAAAGAGCCGAATTTCACCTTTTGCTGCCATTGCTTCATAGTTTTCATATGCAGCTTTAAACTTTTTCCCATAAATATCATGTAAATCTGGAACTTCTTCTGGACTGAACAATGTCCAATCTCCGTCCTCTACAACACGCTCCATAAATAAATCTGGAATCCAGTTTACTGTATTAATGTCATGTGTACGTCTTCGATCGTCACCGGTGTTTTTTCGTAAATCCAAGAAATCTTCAATATCTGCATGCCATGTTTCCAGATATACCGCTGTCGCACCACGTCGTTTTCCAGAACGGTTAATTGATGCAGTAGTTGCGTCAACAATTTTAAGGAATGGGATCACCCCCTGTGAACCTGTGTTAATTGTTTTAATCCAAGCGTTTGTTGCACGAATATATGACCAGTCGTTTGCAACACCTCCTGAATATTTTGCCAACTGTGCATTATCACCAATCACTTTAAATATATGATGTAAGTCATCATAGGCAGTAGACAAAAAACATGATGACATTTGAGGGTGTCGAGTCCCTGAGTGAAGCAGCGTTGGAGTTGAGGGAACATATAACATCTGTGACAATGTATGGTAAAAATCAATCGCAACAGCAGTTGGGTCTTTTTCAAGTAATGCAATCCCCATAGCAATACGCATCCAGAAATACTGTGGAGTTTCTAATATTCGCCCTTTTTGTGTTCGTACAAAATAACGATCGTGTAATACCTGAATTCCCATGAATTCAAATAAATGATCTCGCTCTGGTTTAATTTCAAGAGATAATTTATGTAGATCAAAAACCTCTGCAAGTCGTGCATCTAATCGATCTTCTTTTATACCCTGTTTTACCATTTCACTAAATTGTTTCTGGTATACGCTTTCAAAATGAGGAGTAAATTCATCAATATGGAGCACTTCTTTGTATAGATCATTAATTAAAAATCGTGCCGTCACATAAGACATTTTTGGTTCACGTTCAATAGC
>CAZSCW010000072.1:0-2129 GCA_964605495.1 uncultured Candidatus Saccharibacteria bacterium | reverse complement strand
AGGTCTGAAATTCCCCATTGCTTTGCACCCAGTAAATCTCCAGCACCGCGCAGGTTTAAGTCCATTTCTGCAAGTTCGAATCCGTTTTTTGCTTCCAGGAAACTCTTCAATCGTTTTTCAGTAATGTCACCCATGGATTCTGTGAACAGAAAACAATACGGCTGATGCGAACTACGCATGACACGCCCTCGCAACTGATGTAATTGTGACAATCCGAACCGTTCTGCACCTTCGATAATCATCACTGATGCATTAGGTACGTTTACTCCTACCTCGATTACTGATGTCGAAACTAAAATATCAATTTCATGGTTTGCAAACTCTTGCATGACTTCTTCTTTTTTCTGTTTGGTCATTTTGGAATGCATGATTCCAATCCTGTATTCTGGAAATATTTTTTCTTGCAGCCTTTTCGCTTCTGCGGTTACTGAACGCAATTGTAGTTTTTGTTCCTCATCTGGATCTGGGTCTGAGATTCGTGGACAAATTACATACGCCTGGCGACCAGATGCTAATTCTGTTCGCATACGATCGTATGAACTGTCACGTTTATCAGGACTTACCAATTCCGTGATTACCGGTTTTCGTCCGGATGGCATGGTATCTAGAACTGAAATATCCAGGTCTCCATAAATGGTGAGCGCTAGTGTTCGTGGGATTGGTGTTGCAGTCATTGATAAGTAATGAGGTGCATGTCCGTCTTTTTTTGCGAGTTTCATTCGTTGATTGGTTCCAAATCGGTGTTGCTCATCGATGATTACCAATCCCAGATCATGAAAATCAATTGATTTTGAAATCAGTGCGTGGGTTCCAACTGTAATTGCGATTTCACCAGACTTGATCCATTTTGTTAATTGAGTTTTTGAAATTTCAGTCCATGGTTTCTGTGATGATGCGACCTTGGTAGGGAATTTACGACAACCAGATCCAGTGACCAGTCCAATACTGATTCCTGTATTTTTAAAGTATTCAATAAAGTTTTCAAATAACTGTACCGCCAGAACTTCAGTTGGAGCCATGTACGCAACCTGGAGATTTCCATAGGTCTGGTCACCCGGGCGGTTCATGATAGTCGCATAACTTGCAACTGCCGCAATAAATGTTTTTCCTGACCCCACGTCACCTTCTATTAATCGCGACATAGGATCATCAGATTCGATATCACGGAAAATTTGATTCAGTGCATCCATTTGCCCAGTTGTTGGTTCGAATGGAAATGTATCAATAAAATCCTCTACATCAGATTTTGGAACTTTTAATTTAAATGAAAACAGTTCACGGTATTGTTGTCGTTCATATGCCTTTTGCAAATGAATCAGGAAAATTTCCTGAAATGCAAACCGTTTTTGTGCAGCATCAGCGTGCTCCTTTTTCTCGGGCATGTGCATCCAGACAATTGCAGTTTTTAGATCTGGCAGGTGGAATTTTTTTAACAGATATTCTGGCAAGGGATCAGGAATTGTTGCATGAATATTTTGCGCAATGATTTTTTTGATCATGTGATAGATCCATTTACTGGTAATCCCACGTGTTTCGCGATACACAGGAAATCCTACATTTTTTGCATCGTCTGTATTTTCAAATAATGAATCAGAAACATCAACAGGTAAATATCCTGTTTTTTCAATATGCGGATTCATGAATGATTTTCCAGATTTTCCGACCGTAATTTTTCCTGTGAGTTTTACTTGGTCACCTTCTGTAAACATTTTTGCCATGTAGGGTTGGTTCATCCACACGATTGGGATGGTGGTGTTTGAAATATCCTTGAACGTCGCTTTTGCCATGGGGATTTTACTCTTCCAGCCTTTGGTCAATTGTATTTTTGTAATAACACCATATACAGTTATTTCATTGTTTGCTTCTGCGTTATCTAATGTCGTAATTTCACCAACGTTGCTGTAACGAACAGGGAAGTAATACAAAAGATCCTGAATTGTTTTTATGCCAAGTCTGTGGAGTGATTTTTCGTGTTCAGTTGATAGATTACTGATTTTACTAATCTGTGTTTCCGGCTTCATAATGGGTAGTATAGCATATAAATTAAAACACCTTTTGAGGTGTTTTAATTGTTTTGCGGAGGATGTGGGATTCGAACCCACGGACAGTTTTACCCGTCGACAGTTTAG
>CAZSCW010000071.1:0-2138 GCA_964605495.1 uncultured Candidatus Saccharibacteria bacterium | reverse complement strand
TATCAGGCAATGGGAACGTTGGGACGCGTAATTCAAAGTGGTGCAAACAGTGTGAGAATTTTTGGCGAAGAAGTACCTGTTCGTGCTACGGTTGATACTATTACTGGATTTTCAGGACATAAGGGATCTGATCAACTGGTGGAGTTTGTAAAAAGTATTCATAAAAATATTGAAATTGTATTTGTGGTAATGGGTGAGTCGTCATCTTCAGAATTTCTTGCAAACCGATTACGTGATCAGGTTGCGGTAAACGCAGTAACTCCTACAGAAGGTGAGCACGTAGAACTGTATTTATAAAAAATAGCCATAGCGGCTTTTTTGTTTACGTGATATAATTTTTTACATATGATTCAAACTAATATTACAACAGGATTAACTACTGAGCAGGTTGTAAAGGCTCCTAAAAATATCCCAGCACACCATGTTTCCAGTTTAGAAATGGCGTTTTCTGTTGCACGTGGACAAGTTTTTTCTTTCTTTTTTATACTGTTAATTATTTCTGGAATTCTTTCTTTTTTATTGGGTGAAACAATTGACGGGAGTATATTTTTTATCATTGCTGCCATTAACGCTGTTATTGGATTTTTTCAAGAATTTCGTGCAAACAAAAGTGCTCAGATGCTTGAAAAAATGGTTGCACACATGGTGACCGTTCGTAGAAATGGAGAACTGGTCCAAATTCCCCACACCGATATTGTGTTGGGTGATATTGCAATTTTAGGGCCTGGTGATATTGCAGTGGTAGATATATTAATTTGCGAATGTAGCGATGCATTTTTGGATGAATCAGTGGTAACCGGGGAAACAATGCCAAGACAGGTTTCTTGTAATGACGAAATTCCATCTGGGGCAACAGTTTCTGCTGGAAGTATTATTGGGCAGGTTATTGCAGTCGGAAAAGAAAGTTCTTTGATCAAGTACGCTCAAAAAATTGCAAAAGTAGAGAAAAATAGTAATTTTGAGAAATTCATTCATCGTATCAGTAAGACTATTATGATTGTGACTGTAGCATGTCTTGCAGTTGTGTTTGTGGTTAATGTATTAGTAATGCACGGAATGGCTGTATCTGAATATGTGCTCTATGCGATTTCCATGTTAGTGGGGGTAGTTCCTGAGTCATTACCATTGATTGTTACTATTATTTTGACCCGAGAAGCGCTGATGTTAGCAAAACAACAGGTGTTAATTAAAAAACTTTCAGTGCTTCAAAATTTGGGGAGTATGAGTTTTTTGTTTACCGACAAAACAGGAACACTTACTGAAAACAATCTACATGTTAAGACTGTTGTTCAGGCAGATGATTCTTTTACAGAAAGTATGGGAATGATTGCAAATGGTAAATACGAACGAACCCCTATGGATACAGTATTTGATACTGCTATTAAAAACTATTTAGAAACTACACCTGATTCAGCACCCCTGCAGTTGTCGCCATTTCAAGTAGAACGAGGTTATGCCGTGTATACATTTCCAAACGGTAATCAGGTAATCCGCGGACAGTACCGCCATATTGCAGAGGCATGTACAACAGACACTACTACGTTTTTGGAATCATGTGCGCAATATGAATCACAAGGTTTGCGTATTATTGCACTTGCAGAAAAGCCAATTAATAATAATGATTACATCTTACAGGGTGCAATAGTGTTTGAAGATCCACTTAAAAATGATGCTATTAGCATGTACCAAGCATTAGAAGATTTAGGTGTAGATGTAAAAGTAATTACTGGGGATAGTTTGGAAGTTGCAAAATATGTCGGGAACATACTTCACCCAGAAATCCTTAATCATTTTGCTTTTAGTATGGATGGATGGAAACCGGACGGAACAAATGCAATCGAGGATTATTTTATTTATGCACGGTGTAAACCAGAACAAAAATCTGTTTTAATTGATGAACACTTGGATCATGGGGTGGTAGGATTTGTAGGAGAGGGAATTAATGATGCTATGGCATTGAAACGTGCCGATATTGGTTTTGTGGTCAGTAATGGTAGTGATGTTGCACGGCAGTCGGGTGATGTAATTTTACTTGAAAAAAGTTTAAACCCAATTGTTTTAGCGGTAAAAATGAGTCGGGAAGCGTTCATGAAAATTCGTACGTATTTACTGTGTACATTGACTGGAAATATTGGAAC
>CAZSCW010000070.1:0-2206 GCA_964605495.1 uncultured Candidatus Saccharibacteria bacterium | reverse complement strand
TGATACGATTAGATTGGTCAGATGTGTTTTTTGACAATAATTTATATTATAATTACAATAGTGTTCTTATTCCTAATCTTTTTATCCTATGGCACAATTACCAAATATTATTGAGAAAGAAAGATCATTTTTCACCACAATATTTTTTGCATTCAAAGAATCTGTTAAGGGTTCAAAAAAATATTCGACACTGCGCTATGCGTTCACAGCTATCAGTGGTTCGTTCATGTTTATCGAATTTGGAGCCCTTGCCATTGTGGTAAATGAATTCCAGCAACACGGTGCTGATGCGCGGGTTGAACGGTTAGTATGGGCATTTATTTTAATTGCGTTATCTAGCGCATTACCTGCTGCATTTTCAATATTCCAGGAATATTTTTGGAAAACACAGCAGGATGACATGACAAAACACTTGCAATCTTTACAGTTTGCAAAAATGAGAGAACTGGATATTGGAACGATTGAACAACCTGAATTTCAAAATATTTTAGAAAATGCAAACACACGTGGATGGCAGGCAATGTTTTCGAGTATTAACCTAATTTCAAGTTCTTTACGGAACATTATTGCGATTGTTATAGCAACTGTTTCCCTTGTTGCAATTTCACCAGTGGTGTTGGCTATTATTTTAATTGGTGTGTTGCCAACTTATTTTCTGGAAAAGAAAAATGCAGAAATGCAGGCAAAGCTTTGGAAAGATAATGCAGAACGTAGTCGGGAATGGCGTGCGAAAACAGTTCCGGTATATAATAAATCATCATTAATTGAACTTAAAAACTTTAATCTAGTTGGAATCTTTCTTAAAAAATGGATTGCAGTTATTGGAGGCTTCCACGACAAGGCAAAAGATTTAAATAAAAAATCAGCTTGGAATGAAGTGATTGGAGTAATCCTGGTTACTCTTGCCTATGGAATTGCTTTTGCATTAATTATGTACAAAGTATATGTTGGTGCATTAATGGTTGGAGTACTGGTGTATGTATTTGCCGTTATTTCACGGTTTCAATCAGCGGTACAACAATTATTTGAAAGTTTTGGACGATTAAGTGAATACAAGAAAAACTTGGACACTTTAATGGATTTATTTGAAATGAAACCGTTGGTTATTTCAGGTACTTTACATATTGAATTAGATAATTTCGAAACTCTTGAAATAAAAAATGTATCATTTGCATATCCAGGATCAGAAAAATTTGTTACTAAAAATTTATCATTAACCATTACAAAAGGGGACAACCTGGCGATTGTGGGACTTAACGGTGCAGGTAAAACAACTTTAATAAAATTAATCACTCGTGTGTACGATCCAACAGAGGGTGAGATTTTATTGAATGGAGTAAATTTAAAAGAATATAATCTGGAATCCTGGAAACGATGTTTAGGAATTCTATTCCAGGATTACTCAACCTACAGTGAGGAATCTATTGCAGAAAATATTATGTTGGGGGACACTACAAAACATGATCAGAAGTTGGTTGAACAAAGCGCAATGGATTCAACAGCTCATGAATATATTAGTGAGCTTCCAGAAAAATATAATCAACGCGTTGGAACAGAATTCCGTGGGGGTGTAGAATTATCAAAAGGGCAGAAACAAAAATTGGTGTTGGCTCGAATTTTCTATCGTAACGCACCTATTGTAATTTTAGATGAACCAACAGCAGCGATTGATGCATTGTCAGAAGATGCCATTTTCAAATCATTAAAAAACAATCACTCGGATCAAACACGAATTATTATTTCACATAAATTCAGTAATGTTCGTGATGCTGATAAAATTATTTTAATTGAATACGGAACCATTATTGAACAGGGAAGTCATGAGCAGTTAATGGAAATACAGGATGGTAGATATAGAGAGTTGTTTGAATTACAAGCAGAAGGATATAAATAGTCACATAAAAAGTCCACCGGTATTGGTGGACTTTGTTCGTCATTATTAAATTGTTAAGCAGTAGTAGCCTTTTTTGTTTTTCGGCTACCCTTTTTACCGGTACCTTTTTCCATTTCAGCTAACATTGCTGTTAACTTATCGCCACCAGCAACTGAAGCTAAACTTCCTGTGGCCGGTACGAATTGAGGCAATGCAACATCTGCAGCTACAAAATGGTTACCATTGTCACCATGTCCCTTTTTGAAAAATTTCTTTTTCTCAGGCTTTTTGGTGGCCGGTTTTTCCGGAGCTTTAACTGCTGCAACCGGAGCT
>CAZSCW010000069.1:0-2218 GCA_964605495.1 uncultured Candidatus Saccharibacteria bacterium | reverse complement strand
TAAAAGATTTCATTAGTAATTTTATTGATCACCGAAAAGAGGTAGTACGACGCCGAACATTGTTTGACTTAAACAAAGCTGAGGCTCGCGCACATATTTTGGAAGGTTTGAAAAAAGCATTAGATCATATTGATGAGGTAATTAAAATTATCAAAGCATCAAAAGATACATCAGAAGCTCGTGATAATTTAATGAAGAAATTCAAGTTTTCAGAAATTCAGGCAAACGCTATTTTGGATATGAAACTGCAAAAACTTGCAGGTTTGGAACGCAAAAAACTAGAAGAAGAATTAAATGAAGTTTTGAAATTGATTGCATTCTTGAAAGACTTACTCGCCAGTGAAAAGAAAATGCTAAAAGTAATTCGTGATGAGTTAGTTGAAATTAAGGATAAATATAGCGATCCGCGTCGAACAAAAATTATAAAAGGATCTGTAGCAAATATTTCTGACGAAGATTTGGTTGCTGATGTAGAATCTGCATTGGTATATACTGCAGGTGGATATATTAAACGAACAGACCCTTCTGAATATCGTTCACAAAAACGTGGAGGCGTAGGTGTTATTGATATGGATACAAAAGAAGAAGACGTAGTAACTCATTTGTTAACTGCATCAACACATGCAAATGTCTTGTTTTTCACAAACCTTGGAAAGGTATATCAATTAAAAATGTATGATTTACCAGAAGGTCGTCGTGCAACGCGAGGAAAGTCAATTATGAATTTCTTGCAGCTTGCTGATAATGAATCTGTAACATCAATTTTACCAGTTCCAAAAGGAAACGAGGTAAAAGACCAATCATTATTCTTTGTAACAAAACAGGGTGTAATTAAAAAAGTTGCGGCTGACAGTTTTGCGAGTGTTCGTCGCTCAGGACTGATTGCAATTAATTTACGCGAAGGCGATACATTACTTGGGGCAATGCTGACAGCAGTAGATGACACGGTAATGCTCGTAACTGCTGATGGTCAATCTATTCGGTTCAAAGCATCGCAGGTTCGCGACATGGGTCGCACTGCAACAGGTGTGAAAGGAATGGAGCTCGACACTGCAGATACGATTATCGGACTCGGTATTGTTTCTCCAAGTATGAAAAACCCAACCGTTATGATCATGTCTAACAATGGGTATGGAAAACGTACACCAATCGATGAATATAAAGTTCAAAATCGTGGAGGTTCAGGAATTAAAACTGCAAACGTAACCGATAAAACCGGACCGATTGTAGGTGCTAAAATTGTAACCGATGATGATTCAGAATTAATCGCGATTTCACAAAAATCACAGGTGATTCGAACCGAACTCGACAGTATTCCAGTGCTCGGTCGGGCAACGCAAGGTGTTCGTATTATGAAATTACGAGAAGGCGATGCAATCGCAAGCTTGACCTTATTATAGAAATAAAAAAAACCATAGTACTATGGTTTTTTTTATTTGTTTTTTATATATATATTGATATAATAATAGATAAGTTTATGAAAGACACGAAGAGCGTACCTTTTTTAAATATGGTTACAAATCGGAAGGTAATGTTTTTTGTCATTGCTCTGTTTTTCTGTATTAGTTATTCAATTATTGTGTTTGCGGTAGCTCCTATTGGAGGTTATACACCAGGTCAAACACTGGATCCTAACTGTGCACCAGGTGACACAGATTGTTTAGTCCAAATAAGTGGAGGAAGTAGTTTGTCTTTTGATGGTCCTCTTGTTGAGTCAGCAGGAACAGTTAGTATTCCAGTTGCAAATAGTGGAACAGATGGGTATTTATCAACATCTGATTGGAATACATTTAATAATAAACAAAATGCATTAACATTTGGAAATGTAACAGCCAGCAATAATCCAGAAATTACCATTACAGGTGGGACCAGTGCGATTATTGGATCAGGTTTGGACATTATTATTCCTGATGCATCTGATACAGTTCGTGGATTGGTTACTACTGGGGCGCAAAATTTTGCAGGAGTGAAAAATTTTGCAGATGGATTGGGTGTAGGAGATGTATCACCATCAACATTGTTTTCAGTTGGTGCAGGAGGATTGCTCCAGGTAGACACCTCTGGTGATTTAGTAAAAATAAAAAATATTAATTATACCTGGCCAGGTGCACAAGGTGCAGTAGATACAGTATTAGTGAATGATGGATCAGGAAATTTATCATGGGGGTCAAACGGATTAGTGTCATTGAATGGAATGACGGGCAGTACGCAAACATTT
>CAZSCW010000068.1:0-2232 GCA_964605495.1 uncultured Candidatus Saccharibacteria bacterium | reverse complement strand
ACGGTTTATTTTGCTCTCTCAAATATTTCAATGTTTTTCTAATTTGAGTATCTTTCCCAGCACCGCTCTGGCCCAGAAAAAAGAATAAATAACATTTTTTCATTTTGTAAGTATTTCCCCAAAACTAGCACAAAGACCTTAAAAATGCTAGTATTTTCTATATGAATTTCGAGAACAAGGCTAATCTGCCTGAAAAATTACTGAAGCCATATAATGCGACAGACGTTGAATCGGGTATTTATAAAACATGGGAAGAATCTGGATTTTTCAATCCAGATGTTTGTATTGAAAAAGGAGTAACTGATCCAAACGCAGAACCATTTTCAATCGTCCTCCCCCCACCAAATGTAACAGGTACATTACATACAGGTCACGCATTCATGTTGGTTATCCAGGACATCATGGTTCGCTTTGCGCGCATGCAAGGTAAAAAAACACTCTGGATCCCAGGAACAGACCACGCAGCCATTGCAACACAATCGAAAGTTGAAAAGATAATTGAAAAGGAAGGAATTCGAAAAGCAGATCTGGGACGAGATGAGTTTTTAAAACGAGTAAACGAATTCGCACAAGATTCACATGATACAATTGTCAGTCAAGTTCGAAAAATGGGTGCGTCAATCGACTGGTCACGTGAAGCGTTTACATTGGATGCAAAGCGAAGTATGGCCGTAAATACCACATTCAAAAAAATGTATGAAGACGGGTTGATTTATCGTGGTTACAGAATCGTAAACTGGGATCCAAAAGGTCAAACGACTATTTCTGATGATGAAATTGTACATGAGGAACGCGATGCAAAAATGTACACATTCAAATACTGGAAAGATTTCCCTATTTCAATTTCAACCACACGACCTGAAACAAAAGTTGGTGATGTTGCCGTAGCGGTTCATCCTGATGATATACGGTACAAGGAATTCGTTGGAAATACCTATACGGGTGAATTTTGTGGTACCCAACTTTCAATTACTATTGTTGCAGATGAATCAGTAGAACCAGAATTTGGAACAGGAGCATTGGGTGTTACACCTGCACACAGTCAGATTGACTGGGAAATTGCACAGCGACATGATCTGGAAGTAAAACCAGTAATCAACGAATATGCAAAAATGACTGCTGGTAATGAGTCTATACTAAATAAAAAAACTACCGAAGCACGCGAGGTTATTGTTGAGTGGTTACGAACTGAAGGTTTATTGGAAAAAGAAGAATCTATAAAACAAAATGTATCCACTGCAGAACGAACAGGTGCAGTAATCGAACCGTTGCCAAAATTACAATGGTTTGTTGATGTAAATAAAAAAATTCCAGATCGGGATAATAAATCACTAAAAGAATTAATGCTCGATGCAGTGCGTGTTGATGGTATTGAAATTATCCCCGACCGATTTGAAAAAGTATATTTCCATTGGATTGAAAACCTCCGCGATTGGTGTATTTCACGACAAATTTGGTATGGACATCGAATTCCGGTTTGGTATAAAGATTCTGAAATATTTATAGGAGATACGGCACCTGACGATACGTGGAAACAGGATGAAGATACCCTCGATACTTGGTTCTCTTCTGGATTATGGACATTTTCAACTCTTGGCTGGCCAATCATCAATAAAATTGGTTTCAATGAAAAATATATTGAAGATATTAAAAATGGAAAGAAAAATTCAACAATACGACTAAATAAAAATAATTTCACAATCGGAGAAACTATACAACTTGAAAACACTCAAACAGGTGAATATTTTGGCTATGGAAAAATAACAAATATTTCTGAAACAGAACTTACTGAGGAAAGTTTGGAATTTTATTCAAACGATAGTGTTTCTGTTGGTATGAAAGCCTGGAAATATGAATTTGTTTATTCTGAAAAATCAGACTTAGAGCTATATCACCCAACATCAGTACTGGAAACTGGAAACGATATCCTGTTCTTTTGGGTTGCACGTATGGTGTTAATGTCTAAATATTTATTAAACACCATCCCATTTAAAACTGTATATCTGCACGGAATGGTTCGTGATGAAAAAGGCCGAAAGATGTCAAAATCTCTTGGTAATATTGTTAACCCAGTAGACCTAATTGATAAATATGGAACTGATGCGCTGCGCATGGCAATGATTGTAAGTGTTGGACCAGGAAATGATAGTAATTTGGGTGAAGAAAAAATAAAAGCTTATTCAAAATTCGCAAACAAGATCTGGAATGCTACACGTTTTGTATTGGAACAAA
>CAZSCW010000067.1:0-2259 GCA_964605495.1 uncultured Candidatus Saccharibacteria bacterium | reverse complement strand
GTGCCGGACCAATGGTTACAGAATCACCAGAAATGATTGATTCGCTATTGCCAGGGAGTAACAAGGATGAAAACAGATGGCAAGGAAAAGTGCGCGTCGGACCGATGGATATGGTGGCGCTCCGTTATGCAATTGAAGTATGCGGCGGTCCATCATTTTTCGATGGGCTTGCGATTACATGGTTTGATCAAGTCAAAACGATTGGCAAATGGAATATTTGTGACCATTATGTTGGTGAATTGGATAAACATTTTTTCCATTCGAATAATCGATTAATGGTTGCATCTGAAGGGTTTCCGCATCATCTTGTTTATCAAGAGGAAATGGGCAAAGCGCTTCAAAAATGCAAGCCTCATATTGTTTCGTACGATATTCCAAAAAGTTTTAAACAAAAGCAATTGGTTGATATCTGTGCGAAAACCGTAGAGGAGTATCTTTCAGTTCCAGTAAGAATGGTATCACTAGGTGCAACCGAAAAAAACAAAGTATGTATATAATTGGGTTTGAGTCATATTTGACAAATGTTCAATTATAATATATATTCCGAAAAAGAAAATTATATTACTTAACAATTAAAAACAAGAAAAGTGGAAACAACACTAGTATTCGACAAAAAATCCCAATGGGATGAACAAATCCTGGCATTCGCAACAGCAGTTGGAAAGACGCCGGAAGAAATTGAAAAAGCAATTGTCACTGTAGTTGGTGAGCCGAGCGATGATGCGTTAGCATTATTGGCAGATTCTGAAAATGCAACAGTGGAACTTTTAAAAGATGCCTTTAAAGATCTGGCTATTCCACCGGCAAAATTCAATGGACATTTGCAAAAATTACGCGGAAAACCAGTAGTGGTAGAAGCAGCTATCTCAGCAGCAACGCCAAATACATTTGATGCAGTGTTGCCAAATGTTCCTGATGATGAAAGTTTCATTATAGCATTGAAAACAGGTGGTGAATTGAAAGTTAATCCAACATCAGTTCTTTCTGCAATAAAAGCTGCAATTGCTGACAAATTAGGATTTTTCAATCTTCCAAAAAGTATCAAGGAAAAAATGGAAAAATTCGCAGAGTCTATTGACGAACCGGTAAACCCTGAATTCTTTAAGTTGCAAAAATTGGTTACCACAAGAAATTATGCTGACGTACTTAATGCGCTTGGTGTAGAAGGACAATTTATGAACGATGCCCGCCAAAATGCATTTTTGAAAAAATTAGACGTGAATCTTTGGGGTTCACTGAAATCATTTTATGATCAATTAGTTCAATATCAAAATGCATGGATGACTGGTGTAAGTAATCCAGCAGCAATGATGGCTGTGATAGCTATGGGGCAAGCAGGTGCAAATATGGGTGGTGTACTTCCTCCGGGAATGATGAGTCCTCCAGATACTGCAGGATTACATGATGAAGCAGAGGCGGTGGTTAACAGTATTAATAAAGTATTTGCAGGTGTTGGTGTTCCTGTTGCTAACGCATTAGGATATGAAGCAACCAGAATTAAGCAGGTGTTAGAAAATCCAGCATTGCCAACTAGTCTCGGTGTAATAAATCGTGATCAAATGTTAAAATCACTTGGTGTTGCGGTTGGTGCGGACTATGTTCGCCTGGAAAGAAATATTACCCGGTTTACATTGGCGATTATGGAATTTCCAAATATTACTGATCCAAATAAAGAATCTGCCTATATTGCAGCGATGATGCAAATCGGCGCTACCATTTCATGGGATAAGCTTGGTTTGTCATCAGGAATTGGTAGAAATCTTTAATTCCTTTAATTTAATATAAAAATAAACCCGATGATAATTGTCATCGGGTTTTTATTTTATTTATTTTTTAAAACAGGAATGAATACCTTATCTACGAAAAGCTTTGTTGCAATTCGACGATATCCAGAATCCCAGAATGCGCTTCCTGCATCAATATCTTTTGAGTCAAATGATGAGAGTGGATTTTGGTTCAGATAAAAACGATAGTAACCTTTATGCATCAATCGATACTGCAATGCATCGCGCTCCAGTTCACTGGTGTAGGTTTCTCGAATAGGATGTCCATAGTACAGTTTGTCCTGTTCATATAAATACGACAGCAATAAATCCTTATACATTACTTGTATCGATTCCTGCTCACCGCACCATATTCCATGAAATAATACATGACTCATTACATTTTGGCCAAGTGCCCTGTCTTCAATTTCGAAATCTTGGATAATCAATCCGTTTGGACTTTTCTTGATCCAGAACTCGAGAGCTCGGCCATTTG
>CAZSCW010000066.1:0-2264 GCA_964605495.1 uncultured Candidatus Saccharibacteria bacterium | reverse complement strand
CCGCTATAAAATAATGAACCCGGCACATCGTGCTGGGTGATTTATTTTATTGGAAAAGGTGAGATGAGAAAAAAGCGAGCGGTTTACGAAATTCGAGGTATGAGAATTTTGTCGCGAGCGACGGGGCCGAGCGAATGAGATTTTTTATGAGCATTGCGAAATAAAAATCCATGAGGGTGGTCGAATCTCTCCATTTCCGCAAATTTCTTTTAATTATATCTTTGCTATACTAATAATATGAAAAAAATAATTTTAGGAATAATTATTGGGTTTGTAATTGTTAGTTTTGGAGGGATTTTAATTAATGGAATTAAAAATCAAGAAATAATAAAACAGGATGATATATGTAAAGGTAAAAAGACTGCTTTGGAACCGATAGTAAAAATATTTGAAGCAGAATTAAATAAACGTGGTGAACTGTGGGGGATTCAGAACACTACAGAATTAACTGACGCGTTTTATAGTAGTAAATTTTCAACATGCTTGGGAGTGTTTCATATTCATTTGGAACTCGCAAAGACGGCAAAGGCAGAATTTATTGCAAAATTATTTAATTATCCGACAGACAAAAAAGATATTTATGTGATTAAAAATGATAAACAGGAATCTCCATTATTTACGACAGATGACAAGGTTAAATTAGATACTTGGGTAAAGGAAAATAAATAAAAAACCACATTAATGTGGTTTTTTATTTATTCTAATGTAATTTTCTGGACAACTACATCAACCACTGGCTGGTCACCTTCGTTTGTTTTTGTATTTGCAATTGCATCAACAACATCCATTCCTTTTATTACAGTTCCAAAAACAGTATGTTTTGGATTGAGATAAGTATTGTCGGCAACATTGATAAAGAATTGTGAACCGTTTGTATCAGGGCCGCTGTTTGCCATTGCAATAGTTCCACGGATATTATTATTGGTTGGTTTTATTTCATCAGCAAATTGGTATCCTGGCCCACCGGTACCCCAACGATTATTCATAGAAAAAGGTTGTTTTGATAATGGATCTCCACCTTGGATCATGAATCCTGCGATTACACGATGGAATTTTGTTTCATTATAGAAACCTTCACCTGCCAGTTTGGTGAAATTGTTTACTGTGTTTGGAGTGTTTGTATTATCTAATTTGATAACAATATCACCCATGCTGGTTGTAAGAGTTGCTGTTTGCATAATTTTCGTTTTTTCATTTGTATTATTTTCTGGTAATGATTCATTATTTTGACCATCTGTTTGGATTGATTGATCAATAACAAGAGGTTGGCTATCTGATATTGGAATGCTTGATCTGGTGATTCCAATAGTAATTAAAATTCCAACAATAATTAGTATTCCAATGCTGATCCAGATATATTTTGATGAAGATTCATTCATAATTATAATCGTAATAATTTTTTAATGATGGCACTGCCTCGTTTTACCAATGTTCGATGACGGTCTTTTGATTTGGTAACCTGTTCAAATAATTCATCTGACAATGAATTAATAGCCGTATATAAGTCTTCTGAAACGATATTTGCAAAATATTCTGCCTTTGGTTCGATGATTCGAGCTTCTGCTTTGAAAATATCGCCCTGTTTATGATGTTCTGTTGTCTTTCCAATTTCTACCACAATTCGTGCACTTGGATCTAAAATTTTTTCGAATTTTTTAAATTCTGTATTAACGTGATCATGTAGTGCATCAGTAAGATCGATCCGTAAACCTGAAATATCAATGTGCATATAATTTTTTGATAATGACTCGATATCTCTGTCGAGGCATGATTACTACCGCTCAGCAAAGAGATTTGTTCGGTACAACTACAGTATATCATACCTATTTTTATAAAAGACAATCAAGGACATTAAAAGACATACATAAAACAAGCCTAATTTAGGAGTTTTTATGTCTATTTTCTTGGATTATTTTTTATTCTGAATATATCTCTATTTGATGGATATTTACCATGTAAAACCTTGACAATTCAGCATTTTTCATTAGTATAACTAATGTTTATTAATTAATCGGATACCTGTGAAAAGGGTCCTGTGGAACGCGTATAGACGATAGTATGAAACATGAATTCAGGATCATATTCTGAGATTCTCCGTAGTATCGAGTACCTGTTCCCGAACATAAATACTATGGCAGCAGAATTTGATCGTTCAAAGCCACACGTAAACGTAGGTACTATTGGTCACGTTGACCACGGTAAAACTACTCTTACAGCGGCAATCTTGTCAGTGCTTGCACGACAAGGAAATGGATACGGTGCAG
>CAZSCW010000065.1:0-2286 GCA_964605495.1 uncultured Candidatus Saccharibacteria bacterium | reverse complement strand
TTTCTGATGCATTGCAAATTGCATAATTAATCAAAGATAACGCCAATTGGCGTTATCTTTGTAGGCCCTCATAGTTCAATGGATAGAACTGCTCCGTCCTAAGGAGTTAATCCTCGTTCGATTCGGGGTGGGGGCACAAACAGTAGGGAGAGTATTGACTTTTTATCTATAATATAGTAAAATACATAACAAATCTACTACAATGAAAAATATAATCACTAAGTTCTTTATTTTAGTTGTTGTGTTAAGTTTTCTGATCACGATACCTCTATGGGTATATGTAGATCAGATAAAAAACCACAACGGTTCTATAGATGTACAACCAGATACGATGGAATTTATCCATCAACACAGTGTGGGCAGTTACCTTGTTTTCTCTTTTTGGACAGCAGGTTCAGAGGGAAATGTTATTCCAGGTTCTGATGATTATTCCTCATACAGCGATACACTTGCATCCATAGCAGGGTTCTTTATGGGAATATTATGGTTTATTATGGTTTTGTATACATACGATATATATTTTGTTAAAAAAATGTATCCGAATATGGTATTACTTGCCGTAATGTTCGCGTCTATGTTTTGGTTTTGGAAAACAACCACAACCATCTGGCCGCTCATTTCAGAATTCATACACTAATCTACATCACCTGACACATTGTTGTGTTGGGTGATTTTTTATTACTTGTTTTATATGATATAATTTATTTCATATGGATGAAACAACAAAAAAAATGCTCACAGAAACGTATGAGCTAACAAAAGTAAATCATGATTTACTAAAAAAAATTGATCGCCGTCAGCGGTACAGCATGTATTGGCGAACACTTACTATTATTATCGCAATTGGTTCAGCGCTTGGAGTTTACTATTTCCTTCAACCATATGTTGATCAGTTTGTTGATGTATATTCACAAGTTGAAAAAACATTTATTCAATTTGGAACTATTCCTGACCAAATCCGAGGACTTAAAAAATAGTTGATTTTTCAACAGTTTTCTGCTATTCTGTTTTAGTTTTATCCGTAATTAATTATTACGGACTTGCCGAGATAGCTCAGTTGGTAGAGCGCTTCCCTGAAGAGGAATAGGTCCCCGGTTCGAGCCCGGGTCTCGGCACATAATACAATTTTGACATTTTATATAAATATCGCTATATTGTTGATATATGAAAAAAATTATCCCAGTGATCATTTTGGTTGTAGTTATTATTCCTTCTGTTGCATTTGCATCATGGTGGAACCCTTTTTCTTGGTTCAATAATTGGAATTTTCAAAAAAGAGCAGAAGTGGTCAATATTATTTCGAACGAGCAGGAGGTTTCTAAAAATGAAGTAGCTGATGAAAAACAAGAAATAGAAATTAGAGAATTAAAAAATAATCCCACTCAAGATATTCAAAGAAAACCGAATATTTCTGACACTACTGATCTTAAAGAGGTTGTAAAAATATTGGAAGATAAAGTTACAACTCTTGAAAATGAGAATGATAAAATTAAAACTGTAATTACTAAGAATATTAAAATTGAACCTGAAATAACCTTGAATAAATCTATTATTAATAATGATGGAGTCGATAGGGCAAGGTTCAATATAAAGACCATAAACTCAATTGGTGAAATTATTCCTAATAAAAATATTGAGATAACAACATCAGTATCTGATTCGTCTCGTGAAGTTCAGAATAAGGTTGAAATTATTAAAACGAATAATGAAGGTGAGGTGATCTACTATACTCCTACAACTACTATCTATAATAGGTGTGGTATGTATATGAATGTAACTATAAAAATAGATAATATTTTTGTCTATGGAAAGACAATTAATATTAAGAATGTTAAAGATATACCAGAATCAAAAGTAAACGGGAATATCCCTCCGCCAGCATGTGCATAATTGATAATTAAAAGCACAATAAAACCACCGACTGGTGGTTTTATTGTGCTTTTAATTTAACAGTTCGCATTTTATTAAACTTCGGAAGTTTAATAGTTAATAATCCATGATGTTCTGTTGCAGTAGCTTCATCGATAGCAACCTCATCTGGTAATTGAATGGTTCGTCCGAATGGTCCCCAATATAATTCCTGAATAACAAATTCATTTGTATAGGAGGTATTTGGATTATCACGTCGTCCGCGAATGGTGATTTCCTCACGGGCAAGGATAATTTCCAAATGTTCTTTTTTAATTCCAGCAGTCATAGTTTGGATAACAATTTCACGATCATTATAAAAAACATCAACAGCGAGTTCTGCCTCTGCTTCTTCTTGATCCATGTCTGTATCACCAT
>CAZSCW010000064.1:0-2400 GCA_964605495.1 uncultured Candidatus Saccharibacteria bacterium | reverse complement strand
CAATCTTTCGGCTATAGCTCATCAATCGATATTGAACCACTCTTCCGCTATCTGACTGGAAATCAGCACGTGCTTTAAATTTTCCTGAAACAACTAACTTATCACCTACTGAAAATTCTTCCAAATCACTAAATGTTGCAATAACATCACGACTGTTCATTGATACTTTTTCTCCATTAATTAGTTCTGGATGAATCCGAACTAATTGTTTTCCTGGTTTATACGTTGGTGATTGATTGATGTTTCCAACAATGGTTATTGTTTGATTGTTATGTTTATCAAATGCCGTAAATGGATATTTTATATGAAACTGATCAGTTCTCCAAAATCCAAGCAAAAAACATATAGCAATCAATACAAAAATATTCCTATAATTTTTTATAGGAATTACTTTATTAAATAAATAGATAAAAACTAGTATTCCAATAATTATTATCCAAGACTTACCCATTAATTGATTCGGCATGATAAACATTGCCGCAACCATTCCAGAAATCATTGAAATAATGCTCGTAAAAAATACAACAGAACTCATGAAAAAATAGTGTAACAATTTTTATCTAAAATAAGAAGTTATCTATTTAAAAAAACATCAGGATATACATAGTTTACACAACAATTATAAAACAAGTTACAACGAAGCTGTAGTTTACTTATGATTGTAATGTAGAAATAGTTTTTTATTTATTTTTTGATTTGTATTATTTACTCCACTCTTTTATGAGTGCATCTTCATCCTGTTTTGATAACACTTTTTTATATTTTGCAGATCTGCCATGAACAACTGCCTTGCATGATTCCCAATCTGAAAATGTTTGGATTTTTCCATTCACCAACGCAACATATGAATATGCCTTACCTGACGTTTTATTTGATTTTGATTTCTGTGAAACGGCAATATGGTTTTTTGCTTCGTGTTTTGATTCAGAAAAACTTTTTGATAAAACCCTTGGATCATATGCTAATAATTCACCGTGAAACAAATCAATATGTTTATTCGATGCAAAACTGGTCGCAATCATGTCGCAACGTTCATTACCCCAAATTCCAGCATGCCCACGAACATGATCGAATTTCAAATTCTTAAAATAACTGGTTACTGGGACTAACTGTTTCCATAATTCACCATTTAACACAGGTGTTTTGGTACTAGTAATCCAATTATTTTTCTGCCAACCAAAAATCCATTTGGTAATTCCATTAATGGCATATGATGAATCCGTATGGATAACAATATTTGTATCTGGTGAAACCTTGTGATCTTTCAGATATTCCAAACTTTTTAAAATGGCAGTAAGTTCCATTTTGTTATTAGTGGTTTCATTGGATTTCCCGCCAAGCTCAACAACGGTTTCTTTTTCGAGTAACACAATCACACACCCGTAACCACCAGGTCCAGGATTACCAAGGGAAGACCCGTCGGTATAAATAATGATTGAATGAGAGGATCCGCTTTTCATGAAACGATTGTAACACAAGATTTAGTTTCACACATTATTCTTCCTGACTCCACATATAATTAAACAAGTTCAAAAAAGTCGTAGCAATATCCTGATTTTCAATAATAGTCGTTACAATCGCTCCTTTCATCGATGTAATACTCACCGTACTGTTATAAATGATAATTTGTGATGGTAAAGTAAACAGATCTTTTGAAACAATTTTTCGCGTAATATTTCGTTTCATATTTTTAACAACTTTTTCAGGTTTCATGTGATCAAGTTTTGGAGTCAGTACATATGATTGGATACTCTTGGCAGCCTGTTTTTCCAGTTGCTCTGTAATCATGGAACGAAGTTCAGGATTATCGTAATCATATAACGATCGAATTACATACACTGTTTTTGCGTGACGTAGAATATGCCCATACGTTTTTTGTAAACCCTCCATTCCTTCATAAAAACGAATAAATGGTTTGTTATGAGTCACATTAAAATCACTGACCATCGTTCCAATAATATCCTGGTATGCTTTTTCTGCTTCGAGGAATTTTTGCTGCTTTTCCTCAAGTATTTTTTTAATCATACGTGGGTGTTCAGCACGAAACAGAATAACCTTTCCTTGATTAGATCGTTCAACCAGTCCAATTTGTTCAAGTTGCCCTAAAACTACATAGGCAAGTTCTCGACTCACGCCAGATTTTGATGAAATCAATCGCACAGGCAACAGTGGTGCAGAAAGCAGGATTTCGTATATTTTTGCCTGATCTTTGGTCAAACCAAGCGTGGTGAGGGAATCTATGTATTTCATATGTAAAAGTGTTTTTACAGAATAATACCTATTATTATATATAAAATATATTATATGTAAAGGATTTTTTAATATACACACTGTTTTTTGTAATTTAGTACTACACAAATGAATTTATAAGATTATAGTAAGTATAGGAATAGTCCTTAA
>CAZSCW010000063.1:0-2592 GCA_964605495.1 uncultured Candidatus Saccharibacteria bacterium | reverse complement strand
AGGATATTTATATGACAATACAAACACAATAAAAAACACCTTCCGGTGTTTTTTATTGTGTTTGTATTGTGTAAAATTGACATTCTATATAATATATGATAAAATATAATAAATAATTAAAACTAAAAATAATGGAATACATATTTATATGTAATACTATACGTACTCTCATGGATAATACATCTAACTTGGGCAATTTGGGCAACGCTTATAATAAAAAAAATATTTTATGTCAGAAATACAGTAGTAGCTTATGTTATAACTTTTGTCACTTGGGCAATAATTGTAATTTTATGCAGAGGATGTCCTTTTACCTACTTACATCAATATCTTGAGATTAAAGCTGGATGGAGTACAGGAATTACTTATCATTTTGAAGAAAGTCTTCTTTATCAAATTTTCCACTTTATTTTTTCATAATCCACAGTACAATAAATAGTCAAACTAAAATTCTGCATATAATAATGCAGAATTTTTTATTTGATTACTTATTTCGTTCGAACCCTTCCTGCACCTTCCCATTCGTCGTTTTCCGCTTTTGGATAATCATACCATCCACGCGCGCACCACGTATCCACCATATGGCAAAATGCCGCAAGTTCATTGCTTACGCGATGGGTACTAGAATAATCCTTGTATTCTCCTTCGATATACTTGAAAGCATTTTCCTGTTCAGGAGTAAGAACAAGCCCGTATTCTATCAATTTTTGGTTTCTGAATGCTGCAAACTCAGACTTGGTTGAAATTCCTTCTTTATTGAAAGCTTTTCCCCCCTTTATAAGAATGCGCCAAGGCTTCTCCAGGTCATGAATGAAAAATACCAGCAATGCATCAGACATGGAAAACGGTAATGGTCTGATACTATGCAACATGTGGAACAAATATGGAACAAGGTTCATACCATCAGTAATATGGTCGATATAGCCACCATCCCATGTTTGATGATTATGTGTTGATCCACGAGCTGTTTCAAATAATAATCTGTTGTCTTGCAGGATCTTCAAACAAATAGATTGATTAGGTTTATCAATTAAGCTGATCAATTTTTCAATAGTGGAATAATTAAGTGTAATTTCAATTTTTTTCATAGTACTATTTTTCAAAATAGTACACTAAAAATGTATGAAGTCAATATATGTAACCCTGTCGACTTTCGACTATCTCGTTAAGAGATTCGCTGGATACTAAAAAATCCAAGAGAAATCTTGGATTTTTTAGTACTGTGACCCTACCGGGAGTCGAACCCGGCTTCCAAGCTTGAAAAGCTTGTGTCCTAACCGATAGACGATAGGGCCATATTGAACTTCTATCAAAAAGATATAGTTTCAATAAAAAGTATAGTAGCAGATTTTAAATAAAAATCAAGAAAAAAGAGGTTGTTAAACCTCTTTTTTATAACTACGCAGGTAAACCATGGTCAGCTGCATGTCTATGATATTCTTCCGTATCAATTATAAATTTGCAAAAAACTGTGTCATTTTTCATTTTTGATAAAAAGAATTTTAAAATTCTAGGACTTGAACGAAAAGCACAACCTCTTCCTTTTAGATATAAACTCTTTTTTACTTCTAGTAAATAGTCAGGTAAGGATACTATAATATTTTCAATATATTCTGAATATTCTTTTACTAAATAATCAACGACTTCCTCAGAGAATGCTGTAATTTCATTTTTATGGATAATATACAGTATCATAAATTCAATATCGTTTTTATTTATTTCAAAATTATCAATCAGTTTTTTGGTTAAAACTTTTTTCTTTTTGTTTTTCGATTCCATATTTTTTCTTTTTATTATACATGAAATGTTAAATATGTCAATAATATCAACCAGATTGATTGTGATAAGCTGGTCGATATAATTGCGCGGTTAGCTCAGTTGGTAGAGCGCCACATTGACGTTGTGGATGTCATAGGTTCGAATCCTGTATCGCGCACCATGAATATCGAAAGTACTGAATTTAAAACCTTATTAAGCAAAGCAACACATTATGTAGAAAACTATGTTGCTTATTCCCCCACCCAAATTGCCCGTGGCGATCATTTAAAAAATGACACAACCCTTGGTGAGCGAGCGTGGAGTATTCCAAAAACAACTGGTGAATTTTTATATACATTAATTACAAAATCAGGAGCAAAAAAAGGTTTGGAATTAGGAACATCAGTTGGGTACTCAACTCTTTGGATTGCTGCAGGACTTGATGAAAATTCAAAAGATTTTTCACTTACTACTATTGAAAGAAATACTGAAAAATCTCAAATTGCAAAAAATATTTTATCTTCGACTTTTCCTGGTATATTTTTTCATAATGAAATTATAACTAATTATTTTGCAACACTTGTACCCGATACTACGTTTGATTTCATTTTCATGGATGCAGATCGTGGGAACTATAAAGAATACTGGAATTTCATTAAAACCTTTTTACATAAAGAAAGTATCGTAGTGATTGATAATGCGTTACGTGATCAGAAAAGTGTCATTGAATTTCAAGATTTTCTAACATCGGACGAATCACTCTCCACTTATCTTCATTCTATGGATAATGGATTGTTTATTGTCACACGATCAGATGGAAAGTATTCAGATATT
>CAZSCW010000062.1:0-2691 GCA_964605495.1 uncultured Candidatus Saccharibacteria bacterium | reverse complement strand
AGTCAGCAAAACGCACATCCTCATCGATCTGGTTCGATCACAGTGGTACATAATGGAGACCTTGATAATTATCAAGAATTAAAGAAAGAATTAATTGAACTGGGTTATACGTTTTCATCTGAAACAGATTCAGAGGTTTTTGCGGTGTTGGTTGATTATTATCGAAATGAATTACCATTTTTTGAAGCAGTTGAAAAAGCAATTTTACGATTGGGAATTACTTCACGTTTTGCATTTTTGGTAATGGATGAAACAACACCTAATACTATTATTGTTGCACGACGAGGGAGTAATCCAATTTTATGGTCACACGATGAACATACTGGTGTTACATATCTAGCTTCACAATCGTCGGTGTTCCATGGATATGCACAAACATATCAGGAAGTTCCCGAAGGCCATATGATCCAATTTGGAATGAATGGTGTAGAGCAGACAAAAAACTTTGCAGGGGAAATGGTACAAGAATTTAAAATTCGAGTATTAGATACTAGTCATCAAGTTTCTGAAAAAACAGGAAAACATTGGATGTACCAAGAAATGAGATCAGCAGGAGATACAATCAGAAATGCGATTGGTCGTCGTGCAACATTAGACCAAGGGATAGTATTAGGTGGAATTGAAAAACCAGAAATTCAGGAGCGACTTAAAAAAATAAATAGATTTATTATCGCAGGTTGTGGTACGTCGTATCATGCGGCTCAGATTATTGCGATGACATTAGAAGAAGTGGCAGGTATCCAGGCAAACGCTATTGTTGCATCTGAATATATTTATCGTACGACTGTGTTTGATCCAGAAACAACAGCTCTGATTTGTATTTCCCAATCTGGAGAAACAGCCGATGTAGTACGGTTGATGACGGAATGGAAAACGCGCGGTATGTTAATGTTAGGAATTGTAAACGTTCCTGATACACAGATTCCGCGGCTGACTGATGCTGGAATTTATTGCAACATTGGACCTGAAATTGCAGTAGCTTCAACAAAAGCATTCCTAGGGCAAGTAGTCTGTGGAAATTTATTTGCATTATGGATGGGACAACAACGTGGATTGTCTGTGTCAAAACGAAATGAATATATTCAGGAATTATTGGATTTACCGGCAAAGGCAGATGCAATTTTTGATCAAGAAGCTGAAATAAAAAACCTAGCAGAGAAATTTGCACAGGCGAAAAATTTTCTGTATTTAGGAAGAAAATATCATGCCATTGTTGCGGCAGAAGGGGCTTTAAAATTGAAAGAAATTTCTTATATTCACGCAGAAGCATATCCAAGTGGCGAAATGAAACATGGAACCATTGCATTAATTGATAAAGATTTTCCAACGTTAGTTATTGCGCCGAATGATTCAGTATTTAAAGCAACTATGAATAATGTTGCGGAAATTCGCGCGCGTCATGGAAAGGTAATTATTATCTCAACCCCAGATAGTGAACTGATTTCAAGTGATGAACAGATTGTAATCACTATTCCAAAAACAAAAGAATTTCTAAGTCCATTACTGACCGTAATTCCAACACAGCTGTTTGCCTATTATGCAACCCTTGCATTAGGGTATGATCCTGATTGTCCGCGTAATTTGGCTAAATCAGTAACCGTTGAATAAAAAATACTCACCAATGGTGAGTATTTTTTATTTTGCCTGTGCTGCGTGGGGAGCTTCCATGATGATTCTCATGATTTCATCCTCGTCATCAGTAATTGTGTAGAGGTTTAAATCAAAATCTGAAATCATTCCTTTTGCAAGCATTTGGTTTTTAATAAAATCTTGCAATGGTGTCCAGAATTCAACCCCAACCAATATCATGGGAACTCGATTAATTTTTGCAGTTTGAACCAGTGTTAAACTTTCTGCAAGTTCATCCAATGTTCCAAATCCTCCTGGGAAAAAGAGAAACACGTTAGATCCAAATCGCATTGCTGTTTTACGGGTGAAGAAGAAATAGAATGGAATTTCATTCGTTACATAAGGGTTGGTAAATTGTTCTGTAGAGAGTCGTATAGTCATCCCAACAGATTCACTGTGCGCGTTATGTGCACCACGGTTTCCAGCTTCCATAATTCCTGGACCACCACCAGTAATAGTTGCAAATCCTGCACGTCCTGCACGTTCTGCGATACGGACAGCTTTTTGATAATATTCGTCAGTTTCAGGGGTGCGTGCTGATCCAAAAATAGTAATAGACTTTGGAATCGCAACCATAGAATCGATCCCTTGTCGGAGTTCTTCGTTCACGACACAGATTTGTGATTCGGTATTATTCGGTCCATATAAACTGATACAACCATTTCTAATATCATCGAGGGTCATTTTTTTAGGTCTGAATGTTTTGTTATTTTGTGTTTCTTTTGGTATATTTTCCATATTTTGACATAGTACCATGAAAAGGGGATTTGAGAAATAAAATAAAACCACCTCTCGCTATCTGAATAAATCAGGTTCACGGCAAGAGATGGTTTTTCCATATGTGTAACTTTTATTTGCTAGTATTCTCCGAAATCAAGAGCGCCCAGCTTTATTAACTTTTTCTTCATAGTTAATAATATCTTAACATATTTAAATATTTTTGTCAAGTATTCTATAACCATAAAAGAAAAACCCTTACAGGGTTTACTTTTTAGCAGTTTTTTTAGCAGTAGGTTTTGTTTTTGGAGTTAATTCTGATTTGATATCTTTCCAGTGTTTTTT
>CAZSCW010000061.1:0-2711 GCA_964605495.1 uncultured Candidatus Saccharibacteria bacterium | reverse complement strand
GTCCACATATTGAACGAATAGGAAAAATAGGAACATTTAAAATTCAAAAAGAAGAAGCAAGTAGTGCAGGTGTGAGAAGAATTAAGGCGGTGATTGAATAAATAAAAAAACACTTTACAAAAGTGTTTTTTTATTTTAATGTGCTGTAAATAAAAATCTTTGTAAAGTTAATAGAAAAAAATGAAAAACAAAATGAACGCGGTATTGGCAATGATATTCTTGCTGGTTTGCACTAAACAAACGACGGCTCAAACGAGCTATAAATCTGGGTTTTACAACACAGATTCACTATTTTTCACGATTAATTGGGTTGTTGGTACAAATCAACAGTTACAATGGTCTGTAAACAGGTTTACTGAAGATTCTTGGCAATCATATACTACTGGTGTTTGGTTAAAAAATCGTTCTGCAAATCCTAATACATGGGAAGATATTCTTTATGGAGAACCTGATTGCATTTATCCTTTTCAAGACACAGTTCGTGCGACATTACGCAAATTGAATGTAGTTCGTGTAAGAATAGTTGATAATATTACCGGTTTGGTTACTAAAGATTCTTCATACACTATTGGCGTTGGTTTAAACTATCCGCATGATCATTATAGTTTTTATGTGACAGCAGATTCGCTTGATGCAGTAGATATTTTTAAAAATGCCAAGCAAAAACCTAAAAAACGTGCGTATTTGCAAATTTTAAATTCATCAGGGAAATTAGAGGTTAACCAGCCGATTGAATTTGATCCAGCAGGAGGTTCATCTCTTTGTTTACCAAACAAAGGTGTTGCTTTTAAGGCAAGTAATGATTCATTTATTAATGGTCCAAATAACATGAAAACAGCAATTTTTGGATTATTACAAAATGAAAAGAAAATTAAATTCAGAGTTGGTGGTAATGGACAACAATTTTTTTTTGGATCTAATGAAATCGTTCAGAGAATTTTAGACTACACAAAATTACGAATGGGGGGTGTTAAAAATTCCATTGGAACATGGTATTTAAATGGATCTTATTGGTCGCTTGGTTTTCCACAACGAAAACTTAATGAACGATATGTTGCACAGGAATATGATGTAAATAAAGACAGTGTTGGAATAAATGTTCCAATTCCTTTTCGGGTGTATGTTGATACTATCTATGTCGTTGATTCTGGGACAATAGTAGTATTTTCTGACAGTATGCTTGCAGCTGCACTTGGATTGAATACGGTTCAGTTTTTTAGGAAAGACGTATTTAATTTTGATGGAGCTGTTTTTGTTCGAGACCCATCATTTGGAAATAAATTGCGCGTAGTCGGGAATATGAGTGAAGGAACAAAAACTAGATTTGAACCCGTTGCACAATCGGTTGTTAATCTGTTGCCAGATACACTAATCGATCATTTTGTGATACTTGATTCATTACTCGATATTGATTCATGGTTAAGGTATTTATCTATGGTAAACTACTTGGGGATTGCTGATGCTATTGATAATAATGTATCTATTGGTATCACAGATAAACATAAACCATTTATTTTAGCAGAAGATTTTGATGGACTTTTTCCTGGAACATATGGTTCTTGGGAAAAAATTTTAACAAGTAATGCAGGTGGGTTTAATGGTGGTGAGATTAAATATTATGGATTCATTCATGAGGTGATTTCTCTCATTAAACGAAGCCCAAAGTCAGCAGAAAGACTTATGCGTATTTATCAAGATATGGTAAATACGGTTTTTGTTACAGAACGTTTAACAAAAGCAGTAGATGAAATTTTCAACCTTGTGTATCCTGAAAAACAATACTCGTATGATTCTTGGAACGGAATAAATGGCGGACAGGATTCTGTATCGTTTAGGTATAACATTGAACGAGTGCGATCGCATTTAATCAATCGTACGCCAGAATCATTACAGCAATTGACTGACTATTGGCAGTTTAATGACTCACTCACTATAGAAAATGATTTACATCATGTAAATCTTGTGTTTGATTCTATTGAACCAAACACAGCAAGGTTAATTCTTAATAGTGATACACTTACTCAATTTACCAATAATTGGTCCGGGTATTATTTTAAAAAACCAGCAGTGGTGATAGATATCATTCCACAAAATGGACTGAATATTTTTGCAAAAGAATATCCTGATTCTGGTTTACATTTTGCAATTAATCCTGATTCTGCGGTTACGATTACGCTTATCAAAAAACAAATTACAACCAATATTATCCAAAATGAAAAAAATAATATGGTAGTGTTTCCTAACCCAACAACGGGTGCAGTAACAATTAATACTACAGGAATTGTCACAGTAATCAACACATTAGGTCAAATTATTTTGGTTCAAGAAATTAGTAATAAAAATAATATAATTTCTCTCAATAATTTTCCAGAAGGAATGTATATTATTAAAGTAATACAACCGGATCGTAAAGAAATAGCAAACAAGATTTTTAAAATGAAATAATTTTTGTATAAGAAAACCACCTGTAACATGCAGGTGGTTTTTTGCTATCGTCCCTCACTAACCAATAAACCCTAAAACCCATCACCACACCCCTTGCACTCCCATCGCATTCCTTGATATACTACAACCATTACTCATAACATCACCTAATATATGTTATCAACACTACTAAAATACCTTTCCCGTTTTCCTCGTAAACTAATCTTCACAGCACTTTCACTCCTTACTATCATCGGATACGGAACATTGGTATTTGCTGTTGCACC
>CAZSCW010000060.1:0-2756 GCA_964605495.1 uncultured Candidatus Saccharibacteria bacterium | reverse complement strand
ACAAAATACCCATACCCAACAAGGAGAAGGATTGCAACAAGAGAGAAAGAGAATTTCTTGAGTTTCATATTGATACCAGTATATCATTTTTTAAAAAAAAATGTAAAGAAAAACCCCTCGTAATGAGGGGTTGTTTTATTGTTTTATAAATTTTTTGTAGACTATTTCGTTTTTTGTATAAATAGCCGCAAGGTAAATACCTGGCGAGAGTGACGAAACATTAATAGTGTTACCAAACTGTCTGGTATGCACTTGTCCAGTGATTGAAACAACATCAACACTTTCAATGTTCCCTATCCCGACAATATGTAATTTATCGGTTGCGGGATTTGGAAAAAGAGTAAATGATGTATCAAACTTATCCTGAACGGTTGTCGGTGTATCGCAATACACAATAGTACTGGTGGCACTGGATCGATCAAAATCAATTTGTCGTAATCGGTAATAACCACCAGCATGCAGTGTATCGGTAAAGGAATACTGAATAACATAATTACTGTTACCAGCGCCGTCGACAATACCAATATCACTCCAATGCAAAGCATCTGTAGAATATTCTACAACAAAATAGTCGTTGTTGAATTCTGAAGCAGTTGTCCAGGAAATCGTAGTGTTACCATTTCCTTGATCACAATTCAGACTAGTGATTTCCACCGGAAGAATCACTGATTGCCGCATAACAAAGGTAAGTGTAATTGCCGAGTCTGCAAACAGAGAAAAGTTTTTCCCTGAATCAGGGTATTCCTTTATGAATATGTTATATCCTGTCGGCACATCATACGAAACTTGAACAGCTGGTTTTGGATAATAAATACCCGAGAAACTTTCACGAATCTGCAAACTGTTAAACCGTACCGTGACTAAACCCTGTGGGATTGAATCCATGACAATGTGTACCAGTTTTCGATCGCTTGTATGAAAATCATCGCCTGACATCCAGCGATCAACTAAAATCTGCGAAGCGGTATCTGGGCGATGTGTAAAATAATTAATCATCTGACCAAATAAATCTGCCTGGGACAAAGAATCTCTTGTTGCGTTTGGATCCCAACTGTTATGGAACCTTCCGTATTCTGGCATTATTTTTTGCTTGACTGATTCTACCAAGGGAACCGTTCGTGATGGGAGCAATGCCGTGTTGTACAAATCCTGCCAAACCAACACCATGCGTTCGATGGTTTTTGGAGATTTCAGTAATACATTACGAATAATATGAAGCATCATTCCTGCATACCCTTCATCTGCATCAACAATTTCATGCTTCCAAAGATCTTCATGCGTTCCTGTCCATACACCCATTCCATCCATATCTTCCATAAGAAGCATCGGTTTGTTTCTTGGTGTAGTTGCAATTACAACATTATTCGTAATTACATCTCTTAACCCTAAGAGATCAATCAGTGCAATATACCGAAGCCAGGAATCCAAATCAATTAAAGAATCAATGGTGGTAAAATGATCACCTGCAGAATCCAAAGCAAAAAGTTTCTGGAAGACAGGTTCAGCAATTTTTTTAGTCCCTTCATCAACACCAGCAATGATTTGATGTTTTCCATCAAGACGATCGATAATGATTACTGATTCTGTATCCAGTGCTGTCACTGGAAAAGAGAAAAGTACAATACCATCATTATAAACAAATGAAGAGTCGTGATAAACAACAATACTGTCATAGATAATATCAAGAGGAATAGGTTCAAAAATATCAATGGAATCTTTATCGATTCCAGTGTACCGCTCAACAGCGTACTGGTTTGGTTTGTCCTGAGGAAACGCCAGTGACCAATACGAACCATTGAAAAACGTTATCGCCGGAGTATTGGGAACTTCTCCAATTTTTAATCCGTCAATAATTTTTAATCCCACCTCGTGGGTGGCAAAAACGTCTCTCTGACCAGAACCACCGACACGGAATTTCATCCATTTATATTTTGTTGATGTCCCGTTGTAAATATCAGAAGCAATAGTCTTTGGTCCCGAAAAAGGGGCATCGTTGTTTCCCTTGAAAGAAATACCCTTGTTGGCAATACATGACGAAGATCCTGCACCAATTCGAATTTCGCCAAATTGGTTCGTACGGAAACTGGTTTCTGGATTGATTACTTGCAGATTGGCTCGTTTGCCATATTTATCAAACGAGTAATTCCAAACCGTTCCTGTACCATCACCGTCACCTGGACCATAAAACCCTGCAGGGCCGAACGCATCAAGAGAATCAACTGTAATGAAACTAACAGGGACAGTAAACGGAAATTCCGTATTCCCCACACCTTCAATTCCAATGTTATACACTGAATCTTTTATGACTTGCGCAGCTGCTGTGTCGACAATTCTCACTCGTACCACGTTTACCTTTTTTAAAGATCCACGCGGAATCAATGTATCAAAATAATATGAACACGGATTGCGAGAAAATACCTGATCTTCCCATGTGTTTGGTGTATAATTACGATTATACAACCACACACCACCAGTGTATTCATGAAATGTTTGCTCGGTAAAACCATTTACCGAGATCATAAGTTTTTGACCTGGCTCTTTTGTCCAATCCGCCGTAAAATACAGCGAATCTGCCGAGTAAAAACCAGATTGGTAACTGACCTGTCCGGAAAGTTTTTTTGTTGCCAGTAGTGAGCATATCATCACCAACACGGCGAGTAAAATTCTATTCATTTTTTGAGTTTTATTTGTTTATTTAATTTACAAAGTTTTTATTATTTTATAACAAAAAAACACCTTTGTAAAGTGTTTTATTC
>CAZSCW010000059.1:0-2757 GCA_964605495.1 uncultured Candidatus Saccharibacteria bacterium | reverse complement strand
CCCATAGTACAAGTGGGTGAGAAGTTTTTAATATGGTATATATAATAGAGTATGAATCATTTAGAGCTTTTACAAGAACTCTTAATTAAACGTGGATACAATACCCCTGAATTACAGGATCGTTTTTTGAATCCAAAATACGACCTACATACCTATGATCCGTTTCTGTTATCAGATATGCAGATCGGAATAGAACGTATTTTTACAGGAATGCTCAATGATGAGAAAATCTGTGTTTACAGCGATTATGATGCAGATGGAATTCCTGGTGCAGTGGTTATGCATGATTTTTTCAAAAAAATTGGATACACAAATGTGATGTTTTATATTCCACATCGTCATACAGAAGGTTACGGTTTGCATTTGGATGCGCTGGATAAAATTGCTGCAGATGGTGCAACGCTCTTGATCACAGTAGACTTGGGAATTACAGCACACAAAGAAGTTATCTATGCAAAAGAACTTGGCATGGAGGTAATCATTACTGATCACCATGAGCCACTGGAAACAATTCCATCAGCCTACGCAATTATTAACCCAAAAATTCCAGTAAATAATATAGCATATCCAGATACTATGATTTGTGGATGTGCGACTGCGTTTAAATTAGTACAAGGAATGCTTGCTGTGTTAAGAAAAGAAAAAGAAATTTCAATTGATGTTAATAAAGTGTTAGAAAAAATTTCTGTACCAAATATTGGCTGGGAAAAGTGGCTGCTGGATATGGTTGGTATTGCAACCCTATCTGATATGGTGCCTCTTATCAATGAAAACCGAGTATTAGCAACTTATGGATTACAAGTATTAAGAAAAACAAAGCGCCCAGGATTAGTAGCTATGTTTCAAAATATGCGTATCTACCAGGCAAACATCACTGGGGATGATATTGTATTTTCGATTACCCCACGATTGAATGCAGCATCGCGTATGGCGCATCCAGAAATTGCGTTTCAATTACTGACTACAGATTCATTTGAAACAGCGATGGATATTACCAAGCAACTTTCAAAATTAAATGATGAGCGAAAATTGGAAGTAGCGCGTGCTGTAAAAACAGTACACAAAAAATTATCTACTCGCGAAACACTACCAAACATTTTAGTAGTAGGTGAACCAGATTGGAGTCCAGGAGTGTTGGGTCTGATCGCATCAAAAATAGTTGAGGAATACGATCGAACGGTTTTTGTTTGGTGCATCGAGGGTGATAGTGTAAAGGGTTCGTGTCGCGCACGGAACGGTGATCATGTAGTAGATTTAATGAATGAAATATCTGATCAATTTACGCAGTATGGAGGACACGAAGGAGCCGGAGGTTTTGCAATGAAAAAAGAACATATTCATTTTCTGGAAGATCTACTGAATGCTGCAGGCGAAAAGATATTTTCACATCATGATGGGGCAGAATTAGTACGAGAAGAAGTAATGCATGATGTGGTGATTTCGATTTCTGATATAACACGTGATTTACATAAAGCGCTGACTATCTTATCGCCGTTTGGATTAGGAAATCGATCTCCTGTGTTTTTATTATCGCAAGTTACACCTGTCTCCATTTCATCTTTTGGTAAAGGCAAAGAGCATTTGGAAATGACATTTCAAAATGGAAACACTACAGTGCGTGCTATTCAATTTTTTACCAAACCACAGCGATACAAATTGGACCCAGAAAACCCAAGCACTATAGATGTATATGGGCATGTAGAATATTCAGTATTCATGGGCAAAGGGGAATTACGTATGAGAATTTTAGATATAAAAATATAATAAAAAACTAGCCCAACAGGCTAGTTTTTAGTTTGGATAATTCAGCTTGAATCTTTTGCTTCAGAATGTTTGCATATGGTGCGTAATCTCCTGTTACCAAATCAATCATAGGAATATATACTAATTCTGTTTCATCAATTTGCCGCCCTATTTTTATCTTTTGGTTTTTTGGCAATGATCGTAGATTATGTAGTCGGTCAACCAGTTTATTAATTATTGCGGCAGGACTCTTTTTAAGTTCTGCAATATAATAATCAAACGCTTCAGATTTTGAATGAAATCTAATATTATCGACTGACGGTTTTGTTAATCGAATAACAATATCTGTGATTTCCGCTCCGAATGATAAACCAACTCGAAATTGCGCAGTAGCAACGAATTCATTGTATGATTTTGTTACATTGCCTAACAATGCTGTATCCTCGCCTACATCATGCAAGAGAAACGCAATCAACAAATTACGATCATATAATCCAAGTTCATCCATTAGTATCAAACAACCTGCTCGTGGATGCTCGAAATATCGCTCGCCGCTGTCGCGATTCTGCGTGCGGTGAGCTGATTTTGCCAAGTCGTATGCGTATTCAATCAATTGAATGTCAGATTGTGAAAAGTGATTTTGCAATCGTTCGATAAATGTTGTTCTGGTTTCTTTTTTCATAAGTTTATTTGGATTGATTAATGAATAATTAATTTGGCTGATTTGCTTTCAGTGGGCACCATGTCGGCACTGTTGATTCTTTTCGAATGTGATGTGGTCTGCAGGCGACGGTAATGTTTTTATTAGCTTTGGTGCAGACAACCTTTACATCATCATCGCAAAACCAATCATCTGGGTCAGGGTCTGATAATACTTTGTGAAAAGGGCAATCGATGCAATTTTTTATTAATAACACTGCTTTGTTTTTTGTGTTCATATTCTGTTGTTTTTAAATTGTTTAAGGACTATTCCTATACTTACTATAATCTTATAAATTCATTTGTGTAGTACTA
>CAZSCW010000058.1:0-2843 GCA_964605495.1 uncultured Candidatus Saccharibacteria bacterium | reverse complement strand
TCCATCAACGCCCAATACCATTCACGAGAATTTTTTTGATCAAGTGTTTTTTCAACTAATTTTAAAATATCAGTATCATGAATATCTGCTTTATCTGCAAAAAAATGATGGATAAATACACGACGAATATTTGTTTCAATAATTACTACGGGTTGATTATAGGCAAACGCACAAATTGCACCTGCTGTGTACGGACCAATTCCTGGAAGTTTTTGCAATTCGTCTTGAGACTTGGGAAAATTTCCTTGGTGAAACTGTATAATCTCCTGCGCACATTTTTTCATGCGCAATGCACGTGAATTATAACCAAGTCCTTTCCAGAGACGCAGTATGTCTATCTGCGAAGCATGTGCCAAATCATTAACTGTTGGGAAATGATTAATCCATGTATCAAAAAATCCACGCACGCGATCCACTTGCGTCTGTTGCAACATCACCTCGGAAACCCAAATATAGTATGGGTTAATATTCTTTCGCCACGGCAAGTTGTGTCGTGCCGAGGTTTTATAATAATTCCAAACAGTTTTTTGAAAATCCTTGATTTCTTTAGCAGAAAGTTTCATATCGCTACTTTACCAAATCAACGGAAAGTGTATAGTATTATCTATTAACAGGATAATAGATATATAATTATGGAACAAATTAAAAATGTATCAGGAAAAGCGTCGGGATTCATCGAGGAATTCAAAGCATTTGCATTAAAAGGAAGTGTGCTTGATCTTGCAATCGGTATTGTAATCGGTGCAGCATTTAATAAAATTGTCGAGTCGTTAGTAGCTGATGTTATCATGCCAATCATCGCTATGATTTTTGGAGCTCCGGATTTCAGTTCGATTGTGCTGGGACAAGTGAAAATCGGAAACTTTATCACGGCTATCGTAAATTTCTTGATCATCGCATTGTCAGTTTTTGTTGCATTGAAATTTATCATGCGATGGATGCCTAAAAAGGAAGAAGCTGCTACAAATTAATATGATATCGACGGCTCAAAATTATGTATCAAAAAAAATAACCCACTATCTACCAGAATTTGTATATGGATCAATTGATGGAACAGTAACAACATTCGCTATTATCGCAGGAATTGCTGGAGCAAATCTAAGTGCGGCAACAGTAGTAATCCTTGGGTTTTCAAATGTTTTAGCTGATGGATTTTCAATGGCTTCATCAAACTATCTTTCAGAACAATCTCACCAGGACCAAAACCCTGGTGACAACCACCAGTCGCCATTAAAAACTGCACTCGCAACATTTATTTCATTTATTACTATTGGTTCTATTCCGGTTGTGTCATATATTATAGCCGAGAATATTCCAATGTTTGTGAATAATGCGTTTCTCTTTGCAACAATCTGCACCGGAATTACCTTTATTGGCATTGGTGCCGTCCGAGGAAAAATTTCAGGAAAACATCCACTACGAACATCACTAGAAACTCTTGCGATTGGAACCATTGCGGCACTGGTAGCATATGGTGTTGGAGCATTTTTAGGAAATATTCTATAAATTAAAACAACTCCGTTTGGAGTTTTTTTAATTTATATATCCTGGAAAAACAATATGAATTATGGCAAGTAGTAATAAAATTATACCAACCACTAATAATACAACTCCAAATCCTTTATTTATTGTATGCATTCGATGCGATTGATTACGATCTTTCATGTGCATGATCAATAATCCAAATCCGTACCAGAATAGTAATGTCCCTGCAATAAACCCGATCAAAAATGTTCCAATATCCCGCGGATTACCAATGGACGGCCCCATACCAAATGCTAAAAACATTGCACTAAACGAAAAAACAAGTGTTGGGTTTAAAATATTTAAAAATGTAATGGAAAATATATTTTTTAACTGATGTTGGTGGTGAATTTCTTGCTGGATATTTTGTTCGCGCTCTTTCATAATTTTGTATCCACTTACCAGAATAATAATTCCGGCAATAATTTCCGCATAACCAGTTGTCATCCCTAAAAATCTCTGTATGGTTTTTAATCCAAACCCAACAACAATAATATAGAAAATATCAGTCACTAATGCACCAATAACAGAATAAATCCCTGTTCGGATTCCAAACAAATAGACTCTACGGATAATCAAAAAACTAACCGGGCCAGATGGTAGAGCAATTAATAAACCCATTAAAATTCCTTTCCAGAAAGTGATGTCCATAGAGTATGAATAGTATAACGGAAAAAGGATAAATAAAAAATCCAAATACTCGTAAGCATTTGGATTTTACTTTTAAAAAAGATGTAATATTAAATGTACTTAAGCATACCCATTTCTAGTCCTATTCTCCTTAAAAACTCCTCGATTTCTGCCAACGTTTTTCTTCCAGCTCTCCTCAATTCTAAAAAATCTTTAGAATCGATCTTAAGAAGATCTTCTACAAAATTAATTTTACAACCCTTCAAAATAGTATAGGCACGAACAGATAAATCTAAAGATTCCAAGGGTCTTGCCAAAATTTCATCAACATAATCCCTACCTTTTTCGTTAGCAAGTTTTTGTAAACGATGAGGAATCTCTTTTTTCTTTTTTAAATGATCAATAACCAAAGAATTAATCTCTATTCGATTTACATTTTCTAAACCTTTCAATTCGTCAATTGAGTCAAAAATAACATAAGAATCTTGGAATTCAATTTTACCACCAAGACCAGCGAAGACGACTGCAGATTCTCGGGTGAGAAAAAATTCAATTGCACCGCTTGCTGTAGTTGCTTTAAAATTTTCTGGTATGTATATCATATAATTATTATTTTTTTAATGAACAAAATATTTATATATGTATATATAGCATAATATATACATTATGTCAAACCACTCCACAAAACC
>CAZSCW010000057.1:0-2925 GCA_964605495.1 uncultured Candidatus Saccharibacteria bacterium | reverse complement strand
TTTGGCAGTAATGTTATTAGCATGGACAATCGTTGCAACATTGATGACATCATTATTAGGTGACGATGCTGGGAAATATATCCTATTAAAGATTCTATAAATTATATGAAAAAAATAACACATTATTTTAAAAAAAATCTAGGAATCTGCATAACAGCAATGGTTATGGTTTTCTTGGTGCCGATCGCACTGCATGCCGCAGGAACGGTTGTTAATACTACTATTAAATTTACTCCGGTTACTGTTTCAAAAACTGCTGCAGGAACTGCGTCTGCAACAACTACGATTACGTATGTTAATAGTTCTAAAACAAATACTACAACTGTCTCAGGTACATCTATAGATGCAGTTCTTTATAAAAAGAACATGTTTGGTTTTACTACGGAACTTGTTCGAACAAATATAACCACCGTTGCTGCAAAATATAATGTTGCTGCTCCTGTGGCTGCTAAATTTATTAATTTAGACGAAACACAGGAATACTGGATCTCATTTAATGAAACCGACTTTCCAAGTACTATTGTAAAATCGGCAAATTTTACCTTGGCAGCAAAAACACTAAAATTCGGCGGCGGTAAATTTGGTGGTGCTGGAGCACTTGGTAGTTGGACGGAAGGTGTAACTGCGCCTCCAAAGGATCCAACCACTCCAGTTATTCCTCCAGTAACTCCAAAGGATCCAACAACTCCAAAACCGTCAAATGTTACTCCAGATGCTGAGCCTGTTGCACCAACCACATATGAATTAGAATTTCGATTTTTACCAGATGCATGGTTGCAAACATTAAAAGCAAAAGGTTCTGTAAAATATACGAGCTCTAACGGCAGTAAAGGAGTTTTAGCTGGGACAATAACACTAACTCCAATTGCATATAATGGAGATCGGTTAACTACTGAAACATTTACCTTACCAAATATTAATGTTGAATCTGGTAATACTTATCCATTAGAATTTTCTTTTACTCAAACCATTCCATTAGGTGTAAGTATTAGCAAGGTAGAGTTGGGAAGTTTAGATGATACTTCGATTTATCCAGTCAGCGGCACATTAACAGGTCCAGCAACAAATGTTATTACCGGCGCCGATGGAAAATCAACAACCTTCTCAATTTCCAAAGCGGTATATGATGCAGCTAAAAAAACTATTAACATAGTAGGAAGTATTACGTATACTGATGGTTTTGTAGCTACTGATAAATATAATAAAATTTTGGTTGATATTTATTCGGACGGGACAAAGGTTTCAACAAAAAACATTGTCTTTACAAAAAGTGCAACAGGGAACACTATTGATTTCAATAGTATAATTACTGATGTAGATACTACCAAAACACCAACAACATTTAAAATACGTGATAATAGTATAGAGGTAATATCAAATCTGTTTCCAATAACAGCAGGGGTTACCCAAGCTGCACAGGGAGGTATTCAAGCGAAGGATACTGTAACTGTTACAGGTGGAGTTGCAGCAGGAACTAAAGTTAATTTTAAATTAACTCCTTTTTACAAAGAAAGTACTTCTCAAATATGGGCTGATGCGTCGGTTACTTATGATTTTCCAGATGAGAAGGACTATTCTGGTGGTACGACCGTATTTAGTTTATATAATAAAGATGGACTGGTTGAATCAAAAACATTTGGTAGTTTACAAGTTCTTGTTGATAATTATGAATATAAGTTTAATGCATCTACATTAATTTTTAATAATATTGATAAAACAAAGGCACCATTTACAATTAAAATTCTTGAAAAAGATCTTAATGTTAGCTCTGAAGCATTTAATGTTAATACAGCAATTAATTCGTCTAATAACCCTGGCTCACCAACAGCACCACCTCAAACCAGCTCGCTGACAGTTCCAAGTGGTGAATTTAAAGGTAAAAAAGTAGATATTTCAGTTACTAGTTCAACATTAGTTGCAAATGCAAATGTTAATACAAAGATTGCTAAAACATTACCAGCTCTTTTTGCTACTTATGCAGAGGCACAGGGGACTACACAACCACATATTGATGTAACTGGTTCTATAAAATACAATGATTTTAATTCACCAGACATTAATAAAATAGGGGGAATTAAATTTGTATTAAAAGGAAAAAGTGGAGTAATTGCTACTCAAGATAGTCTTGATGTTGTAAATCAATCAGGAGCAAATCTATCAGCTCCAATTCCTTTTGCTACACAGTTTAACAATGTTGATAAAACACAAAGTCCTTTTACTGTAGAGATTACTGAAAAAGATCTAGGTGTAACTTCAGCCGGTTTCCGTGTTGCAGAAGCCAGTAATTCTCCAGCTGGGGGAGATGTGAATGGGGACGGTATTGTAGACGGAAATGATACTCCAGCTCCCGCAGATGCAGGTGTTAGTCAAAATAGAATTTCATTAGGTAATCCATTAAAAGATGGTTTAGATTCGATACCAGCAATTGTTTCGGTACTGGTTAAAGATATTGTAATTCCAATTGCTGTTCCATTTCTTGCACTTTCAATTATTTATACAGGATTCCTCTTTGTTCAGGCACGAGGAAATGCGGAAAAATTAAAAGAGGCAAAGGCTGCATTAAAATGGACATTGATAGGGGGTGCGGTTATTCTAGGTGCTTATGTTATTGCAACAGCATTGCAGGCAACTATCGCTGATATTGTTAAATAATAATTATATGAAAAAAAATGTATCATTTAAAAAAATATCAAACACATCAATAATATTATTGATGGTGGTATTATTGGTTCCTGCAATTGCGTTTGCTGATACACCAACGGTAATTTTAGATATTGTAGGATTTGCAGATGTTATTATAAAGGCAATATTTCCTATACTCACCGCACTTGGAATTTTGGCATTTGGTTATAATATTGGAAAATATTTAACATCCAAAGATATTGTGGATCAAAATGTCTACAAGGCAGGAATTCTAAATTCACT
>CAZSCW010000056.1:0-3019 GCA_964605495.1 uncultured Candidatus Saccharibacteria bacterium | reverse complement strand
GCAGCAGCGATGGGAATTATCGCACATTTGCATCCGATTGAAAATAAATAACTATATGGCAACATACGATGCAACAACAACTGAAAACAAATGCATTTTCTGTGAGATAGTAGCAGGTAGATTTCAAACACCTGGAATTTTTTGGGAAAATGATGAGTTTATGGCGTTTCTATCGATTGATCCAAACACCGAAGGATTTTCATGCGTTATTCCAAAAGAACATTATGGCAGTGACGTAATGAAAATGCCGGACGAAATGCTTCAGAAATTTATTCTCGCTGCAAAGTATGTCGCAGGAATTCTTGAAAGTTATTTTCCAGACGTAGGGCGTGTTGGAGTATTGATGGAGGGAACAGGAATTGATCATGCACATATAAAGCTTGCACCAATGCATGGAACACAGGAATTAAAACGTGGTGAATGGAAACAGTATCTTTCCGAAAAGGAATTTTGGTTTGATACATATGAGGGTTGGATTTGTTCGGGTGGTGGGCCAATGGCGAGTATGGATCAATTGAAAGAGCTTGCAGAAAATATTAAGAATTCTTATTAATTATAAATTATATGACATACACAGCAAAAACATTTGAATTTCGAGCATTAAACGGCATTTCAGAAAAAACACTTTCTGAACATGTTGGACTGTATAATGGGTATGTAAAACATTACAATCTGGCAACAGATTTAATGACAAAATATGTGAATGAAACTGATGCTCAATATTTAATTACAGAATTAAATCGCCGACGATCTTTTGAATATAATGGAATTAAAAATCACGAATATTACTTTGCAGACCTGGCAGGTGAACAGGTAATGCTTGATTTAAATTCTGAACTTGGAAAGGGAATTGTTGAAGTATGGGGAAGTATTGATGGTTGGCGTGCGGAATTTGAAAAGATTGCAATGACACGTGGAATTGGCTGGGCAATATTGTCATATGACCCTGAAACCGGAATCTTGCAAAATGGTTGGGTGGATGAACAACATCTGGGACAATTGAACTCAGCTCAATACATTATTGGTATTGATATGTGGGAACATTCTTATGTTGCAGATTATCAGCCATCTGGGAAAAAACAATATATCGTAGATTTTCTTAACCAAGTTTCGTGGGGAAATGCAATGGAACGATTCAAAAAATAAAAAACACCTTGTGAAGGTGTTTTTTTTATGTAATAATTATATCATTATGTTTAAAAACCTAAAACAATTTTTTTGTCAGTGCGGTAATAATGATAATGTTTTTTCTATCTACAAACAGTGTAATGGCAGCACCGATTGCGATTATTAATACAACAGATACACCAAATCAGGGAGAAAATGCTACACTTGGCGCTTTCGGGAACACAGCATTAGCACAATCTTTTTTTGTTGGTCCTACAGGAGGAGAGGTAACCAGTCTAGTTATTCAGGATGCGTATGTGAATCCGTTTACAACAAATCATAATGTTAAAATATATACCGGAATCGCAGAGGGAGTGATTGGAAGTCCGTTAGTTAGTTTTGATACAGATGCAACTGGATCTAATGGATTGCTTACCTTTGCACCAACGTCTACAGTTATTCTTGATCCAGCAACAATGTATTGGGTTGTTGTAAAAAGTACTGATTCTATTACCTGGAAATACAGTAATACAGCAAACTCAGGAACAGGAACTATTCCAGAAACAATGTACCGTGCCCGAAGTACTGACGACGGAACTACCTGGTCATATGATGAGAATGTTAATGCAGGAGGTGGTTTTGGAACCGGAGCTTGGAATTTTAACATGCGTGTATTTGTAAATCCACCATTTTCTATTGAACCAACCGCAGTTTCGCAAATTCAAAGAACTAGTGCAACTTTGGAAGGGCGTTTTGAAAATCCGTCATGGGATACAAATAATCCAGATATTACAGCATATGTTGGGTTAGCTATTTCGACTTCTTCTGGGTTTGATATTGAAAATTCCGTTTTTGCAGATACAGTTAACAGTACTACTGCTGATGAATCAGGATATTATTCGATACCTTTTAGTTCTCTTACTTGTGGTACAGATTATTATGTAAAAGCATATCTACGTGTATTCGATGAAAATCCTGGTGGTGAAAATCGATTATATCTTTTTGGAGAAACTTCGACCACCGAAACAACATTTACTACAGATCCTTGTTTTACAGTAGGAATGGATGATGTTTCTGATATTTCACAAACATCTGCAACATTGCGTGCATTAATACAGAACATACCTTTTAATTCTTTAACAGAATTACGATTTTATGTGGATACGGCAGAAGATTTTAGTAGCGAAAATATTTTTACATTCCAAGCAGAATCAATGGATGAAGGTGGTTATTATTCTGCCGCAATTCCAACAGGGAATCGGCTAACTTGCGGTACAACATATTATGCTATGGCAGAAGTATATGCATATGATGAGGAGGAAACTTGGTCAGAGACAGTAGCAAGTAGTCCATATTCATTTACAACTATGGATTGTTCTTCTAGAAGACGTGTTACTGGAGGATATGCATCATCTGCTTATATCACACAACAGAAGATTACATTAGAAAATAAATCTACCACAAAAACATCAGATAATCAGTGTGCTGCAAATCAATTACTAACTCAAAATTTAAAAGCCCCGTCACGAAACGGAATATACAATAACTATACAAAAGGAATTGTTACTGAGGCAAAAATACTCCAAACCCACATGAACAGACTTGGATTCAATGCTGGACCTGTGGATGGAATTTTAGGCCCACTATCTGATGGCGCTATAAAGAGAATGCAAAAATATTTAGGAACGTTGCAAGATGGAAAAGTTGGTCCAATTACTCGTGGATTGATTAATAATAGTTGTGGCAAAAATAGTTTATAAAAATAAAAACACCGGTAGGTGTTTTTATTTTGAAAAACGAATATTGTGTGATAATCTCGCATGTATGGAAATGTCGCATAGTGGCCTAGTGCACCACGTTGGAAACGTGGCAAGGTGAAAGCCTTCGAGAGTTCGAATCTCTCCATTTCCGC
>CAZSCW010000055.1:0-3059 GCA_964605495.1 uncultured Candidatus Saccharibacteria bacterium | reverse complement strand
TGATTTTTACCAAAGCACGAGCAACACCGTGTCGTACTGCCTCTGCCTGAGAATGAATTCCACCTCCAGAAACAACAACTGAAACAGAGTATTCAGAAACGTTTTCAGCTGTGTGAATTGCTCCCATAGCTGTTTTAAACAATTCTGTAGTTGGGAAATATTCGTTCACAGAACGTCCATTTACCGTCATCACTGTTTTTTCAGCAGGAATCAAGCGTACCTGAGCGGTTGAAGTCTTGCGACGTCCAATTGCAGCAGTGTATTTAGTTTTACTGGTTGTAGTAGACATAATAGTAAGAGTAATAATAATTATTCAGTAACTGAAAGATTTTTCAAAATTTCGTCACGTAGTTTGTTACGTGGAAGCATACCTTTTACAGTTCGCATCAAGACCTCGGAAATTCCACGACGTTTCAATAAGTTTCCGCGAGTTTCATGCTTTAGCCCACCTGGGTATCCAGAGTAAGTTTTGTAGGTATCATCCATTTTATCAGTAAGATCTAATTTACTAGCGTTTACCACTTCTACATGGTGTCCTGATAGTTTATTAGGGGCAAAATCCGGAGAATTTTTCCCTCGCAAAATTGACGCAATTTCAGTTGCAAGTCGTCCCAATTTTTTATTTGTAGCATCAAGTGTGTATTTCATAGTAATAAAAAGTTAAGCGCGGCCTGGACTAAATAAATTCGATCAACGCCATTGGCGCTCCATCACTGGCACGAGCTGGAATTTTAAGGATACGTGTGTAACCACCAGTTCGGTCAACATATTTTGGTGAGATATCTCGGATTAATTTCTGAGCAACATCTAATTGTCCACCCATGTCAGATGCCAAGATACGGACATTAGTAATTGCGTTCCCAGATTTAGCTCGAGTAATCATTTTTTCAATATACGGACGGAGTTCTTTTGCGCGAGGTTCAGTAGTCATAATGCGACCTTCCATCACCAAGGCACGTGCGAGTGATCGCATGAATGCACGACGAACATTTGTTTTTCGTCCGAATTTTCGGTTGTGATTTTGATGTCGCATAAAATAAATACAAATAATTCAAATTGATAATAAACGCTATTCTACTGATTTATTTTTTTAATGCAAGTCCGAAATCAGTAAGGACTTCTTTTAGTTCTTTCAATCCTTTTTCTCCAAATCCATCCAGATCAAGTAAATCTTTTTCTGTTTTTTGGATAAGACCTCCAACGGTTCGAATACCTGCTTCTGATAAAGCATTTAATGTTCGTGTTGAAAGTTGAATTGAATCAATACGAGTTTTAAGCACATCAGTCATATCAACTGATGATTCAGCAGAAACTTCTGCAGTATCTTCAGCGACTGGTGCAGCGCTCATTTTTTCTGTAACCACTTCTGGGATAACAAATTCTTTTAGATCGAGAATTGCTTTAAATTGATCAAGCATAATTCGAACAGATTGAGAAAGAATTGCACTTGGACTTTGTGATCCGTCAGTGTCAATCATTACTCGTAATCGGTTATAGTCAGTTCGATCCCCTACACGCATGTTTTCTACTTCATAGTGAGCTTTTACAATTGGGGTAAAGACTGCATCCATAACGATGTGCCCAACTTCTGCTTTTTCTTTTACCAATAATTCACGTGGAATCATACCAAGACCTTTTGCAAGGGTGATATCAATCTCCAAACGCGCATTTTTATCTGTGATTTCAGCAATAGGTTGATCAGGAGTTAATACTTCTGCAACACCATTAGTTGTAAATTCACCAGCAGTAACCACACCTGGTTTTGTAGAAACCAATGTGATTGTCTGTGGCTCATCACCAATCAAGTGAAAACGAGCACGTTTTAGATTTAAAATTATTGTGAGTACATCCTGATGAATACCTGAAATAGTATCAAATTCATGTAACGCACCGTGAATTTTAAATGAGATAATTCCAGTTCCTGGAATAGATGAAAGGATAATTCGACGTAGTGAGTTACCCAAGGTATGTCCATATCCTGGAGCAAGACCTTCTATCTCGTATACTCCTGAAGTTTTAGTTTCAGAAATAATCTTAAATTTTGAAGGGAGAACAATTGAAGTAGAATACATAATGCGTTATTTGGTGTTTCAAAAGAAACATTAGCATGCTAATTACCTTTATGATTGAAATAGGTTCTAGAATATTTCAAAAAAGGTTCGCGCATCAAGATAGTTATAAATAACTATCCATGAGTCACTGATTATCGACTGTAGAACTCGATAACGGATTGAGGATTAAGGAATGGGTCAGTATCTTTTGGCATAGCAGTAATATCTGCTTTTGAAAAGTCTGTTGACCATTTAATCCAATCAGGAGTTTTAAACGCTTTAAGCTTTGTAGCCACATCTGTGAACAAGACTGTTTTCTTGCTTCCTTCGCGGATAGCAATAACATCGCCTTTTTCTACTTGATATGATGGAATAGTCATTTTCTTTCCATTTACCAAGATATGACCATGAGAAACGATTTGTCGTGATAGCGCACGTGATGAGGCAAGACCTAATCGATACACTACGTTATCTAATCGTCGTTCAAGGAGTTGTGATAGTAAGTCAGCAGGTTTGATTCCTTTTTTACCATGAGTCATTGCGTGATTAATGTAGTTACTGAACTGCTTTTCACGAACACCATACGTAAATCGGATTTTTTGTTTTTCCAAGAATTGAACTCCGTAATCAGAACGTCGTACTCTGACTTCCTTTTTACCAGTTTTTTGTCGAGCGAGGAATTTTTGTGTTTGACATTTTTCAAACATTCCAACTCCTAACCGGCGACAAATTTTATATTTTTTAGTAGTTGATGACATAATAATAAAATATATTAAACGCGACGTGCTTTTTTAGGACGCGGACCATTAAATGGTACAGGAGTTTTATCCTTAATAGAAAGAATATCAATTCCTCGAGCGATGAATGCTCTAATGGCTGACTCACGACCTGAACCAACACCTTTTACTACGATATCCACTTCTTTTAACCCGATCATCTGAGCTTTCTCAGCGAGAACTTCTCCGATTTTAGCAGCTGCAAAAGGTGTTCCCTTTTTAGCTCCTTTAA
>CAZSCW010000054.1:0-3071 GCA_964605495.1 uncultured Candidatus Saccharibacteria bacterium | reverse complement strand
CATTCCCCTCGTCAGCATAACGCCAGTTAGTTTCAGATTGTGGTTCTACTCCGGCAACCCCGTCGAATACCACTACCGCACCGTCGAGCACGCGCAAAGATCGTCGTACCTCAATAGTAAAGTCGATGTGACCAGGTGTATCAATAACGTTGAATCGAGTTTTTTTACTTGCATCTTTTTTGTCTGCAATATAGGTTGGTGTCCAGAAACAAGTTGTAGCCGCAGAGGTAATAGTAATTCCTCGTTCTTTTTCTTGTTCCATCCAGTCCATGGTTGCAGCACCGTCATGAACCTCACCAATTTTGTGAGACATACCTGTGTAGAACAAAATGCGCTCTGATGTCGTAGTTTTTCCGGCATCGATGTGAGCAATAACTCCAAAGTTTCTAGTTTTTTCTAATGGATATTCGCGTTGCATAATAACGTTATTTCTAAAGGGGTGGTTATGATAAAAATTCCTTTATAAGACTGATACAGTACACTAAAAATGGAGATTTTGCAAGAAAAAACATCCAAATTGGACGTTTTTTCTTTATGCGATTCCTGCAACTTCTGCCTGATTTTTCAAAGATTTTAATTTTCTGTTTTCCCACCAAGATTTCACTGCGTCTGGTACTGTAGAAGTAGTTAGATATGTTCCAAGTACACCTACCCCTGCACCTAACCCGGCCATGATTCTAGTTGTAATTGTTATAACCATATCATTAGTATTTCCAGAAACACCTTCAAGAAAACCATCAATACCTCCAGGTGACAAAGATATAATTAGAGGAAGAGCCGCAATTAGGGATGGCACCATTATTCCCATCATTGCTCCTGCTTCAGCACTATTTTTGTTTTCAATAATTTTTTTACTTAATTCTTCAATTCCTCCCATTGCATCAATTTCTGTCTTCAAAGATTCAAGGTTTGCATCCAATTTCATTGTTTCTTGTTCAATTTGTCCCTCAAGAGATTCATTTGTTTCTACCTTTGCAACAGGTTTTTTCTCTCCACCAAATTTCATTCCAAACATACTAGTAGATTAATTAGTTTCACTTGACTGACGATCAAGTTCTTTTATTTTTGTAATCAATGATTTCAATGATTCAGCACCCTCGTTGAGAGCTTTCAATAATAAAAGTTCTTCCTCTGGTGAAATGATTCCATTAGAAGCTTTTTCAATCAAATCTTGTAATTGTTGTTCAGTCATGTGATTTTTATGCTTAACTTATAATACCTATAATTGTATCTCCTCCTGCGGAAAATGCAAATAAATCAAAAACCGCCCTTTCGGGCAGTTTTTTCTGTGTAGGTAAAATTGCATCTTCGGATAAATCCTCGACGTAAAACCAGCAAAGCTGATATTACCAAGCAAAGTGTGCGAAAGCCTTGTTAGCTTCTGCCATTTTGTGAGTGTTATCTCGTTTTGCAACAGCTGAACCTTCATTATTACTTGCAGCAATAATTTCAGTTGCTAATCGTTGCATCATAGGAGCTCCTTTTTTAGATCGTGAAGCCTCAATAATCCATCGGATTGCAAGAGCTAAACGTCGTTCTGGACGAACTTCGCGAGGAACCTGGTAGTTTGCACCACCGATTCGTCGTGATCGCACCTCCGTCAATGGACCAGCGTTTTTAAGTGCTAATTCAAAAACTTCAAGAGGTTTATCGTTTCCAGTTTTTTCTTTAATGATATCAAAGGCGCCGTATACAATTCCTCGTGCTGTTTCTTTTTTACCATCCCACATGATACAGTTGATGAATTTTTCAACTCGTACTGAATCATATTGATTATCCGGTTTAGGGATATTTCGATTGTTTACTTTATGTCGCATACTAATTTAAGAAGCTTAAGCTTTTGGTTTTTTAGCACCATAACGTGATCGACCTTTTTTACGATTTGCTACACCTTGTGCATCGAGTACTCCTCGGACAACGGTATAACGTACTCCAATCAAGTCTTTCACACGACCTGATCGTAATAGTACCACAGAGTGTTCCTGCAAATTGTGTTTGATTCCTGGAATGTACGCAGTAACTTCCATTCCGTTTGATAAACGAACACGTGCAATCTTTCGAACAGCCGAGTTAGGTTTTTTAGGAGTAGTTGTAGTTACCTTTGTACACACCCCACGTTTGAATGGAGATGGGTAGAATGTAGGACGGTTTTCAAGTGTATTGAATCCGCGTCGGAGAGCTACAGCTTTTGGCTTGTAGACTACTTTTTTGCGCCCTTTTTTAGATAATTGGTTAATAGTTGGCATAATTGATTTAATGCAAAAATGAAATTAATACAAATAATGAATGGAGCGATGTGATAAGCATATCTCTATTCTATACAATGATTACCTGCATTGAAACAGGAGCTAATTTGGTAACTTTATAGTTACCTGTCCTACACAAGACAATGCCATACAGTATACATAATAATTGAAAATAATCAAGGAAATAAAACCCAGAACTAATAAAAAATCATCGGTTTAACCGATGATTTTACTAATTATATGATGAAACTATTGAAAAAAAAGTTTTTGAACCTTTGTTTCACCTTTTGTGGTAATAAATGCAATATAGTAGCAGCTCCGTGGAAGCGAACTAATATTGATTGCATCCTGACCATTATTGATCTTTTGACTGAAGACTATTTCATCCAGTATTCCTCTAATCTCTACCGAATCGATTTTTTCCGGTGAGTTAAATTCGATGATTCCTGATTTTATGTGGGGAATTACCGTAATGCTCGTGTCTTCAAAAACCTGCGAGTAGCCGATAAGTCCTAGTAGGACTAACGACAAACTCAAAATGAATCTTCTCATATTTCTACTTTTTAAGTTGTTTAGATTATGCTGATTATATACTATTTATATACAAATGTCAATAGTTATATAAAAACCTCTCAAAAAGAGAGGTTTTTATAATTTTTACTGCACCTGATCTGTAGGACCTGGATCACTACTTGGTGTTGGTGTGTCAGTTGGTGTGTCACCCGAACTAGGTGAAGTATCTGTTGGTACATCACCTCCTGTGGTTGAATCACCCCCAACGGTATCCCCTCCTGTTCCTGGATCCAGTATTGGATCTGGATCTGG
>CAZSCW010000053.1:0-3188 GCA_964605495.1 uncultured Candidatus Saccharibacteria bacterium | reverse complement strand
ATATGAATTGCAATCAAATTTGCAAACATCTTTGTAAAGAACTATAGGTATCAATATCGCTATTTCTACCTTATTACCAATAGTATAGCATATTCGATATAATTTGTCAAGTACTCTGTCTCTAAAACTGTCTATTTCTTGTTACGTCAAAAAACCCTTTAAAATAAAGGATTTTTGGTACTTTTGTTAAAATTTACGTCTTGGACGCTTTTTTGTCTTCACTTCCCCCAGACTCTCTTTAATCTTTATAATTTCATCACGTAAAATTGCAGCAGTTTCAAAATCAAGTTCAGATACTGCCTGATTCATTTCAATTTCCTTTAATCTCATCAATTCCTTTGGGTTATTAGCAAATAATTCTGCATCAATACTCATGTTTGCTTTTACCGCTTTGTCGTGTGATGATTCCATCCCTTCCGTAATATCATTAATTTTTTTCTTGATAGTCATCGGGGTAATGCCGTGCTTTTCATTATATGCAATTTGAATATCACGACGACGTTTGGTTTCCCCGATAGCGCGCTCCATTGATCCAGTAATATGATCAGCATAAAGAATTACGCGACCATCTATGTTTCGAGCTGCACGTCCAATAGTTTGAATGAGAGATGTTTCAGAACGCAGGAAACCTTCTTTATCAGCATCCAAAATTCCAATAAATGAAACTTCTGGCATATCCAATCCTTCACGTAACAAGTTTACTCCAACTAATACGTCAAAGGTTCCTCGACGGAATTCAGTAATAATTTTAATACGGTCAATAGTTTTTATATCACTGTGCAGATATTCTGATGCGATCTTTCGTTCTTTTAAATAATCTGTCAGATCCTCTGCCATTTTTTTAGTAAGCGTTGTGGCCAGTACTTTTCCACCACGCGCAATTTCTTTTTCAATCTCATTAATAAAATCTTGGATTTGTCCTGGATAATCACTGGTTGCAACTACTGGGCGAACCTCTACTGATGGATCAACCAACCCTGTTGGACGGATAATCTGCTGTACTACTTGATCAGATGTTTCAATTTCTACTTTTCCAGGAGTCGCGGACACGTATACAACCTGTCCGATTCTCTTTTCAAATTCATGATATTGCAATGGTCGGTTGTCTGCAGCAGATGGCAGACGGAACCCAAATTCAATCAATGTTTTTTTACGTGACGCATCGCCTGCATACATTCCGTGCAGCTGCGGAAGAGTTACGTGTGATTCGTCGATCATCGTCAAAAACAATGGCTTCCCGTCTTTGTCATGAGGGAAATAGGAAATCAATGTTTCTGGTGGTTCTCCGGCCCCTTTCCCTGATAAATGCCGCGAATAGTTTTCAATCCCACTGCAATAACCAATTTCACGCATCATAGATAAATCATTTTGTGTTCGACGTTTAATGCGTTCTGCTTCCAGTAATTTTCCTTCTTTTTCAAATTTCTTTACTTGTTCTTTCATTTCTTTTTCAATTGCCTTAATTGCTTTTTCTTTTTTGTCACCCTCGGTTAAAAAGTGTTTCGCTGGAAATAGGAAAACTTCGTTTGGTGTTTCAGAAATAATAGAGGTGACCGGATCAATAATTTGAATCATACCAATTTGGTTTCCTAAAAAGGTCAAACTGATCATAAATTTTTCTGACACTGGCATGATGTCCACCCGATTTCCAACCGCACGAAACTCCCCTGATCGTAAATCAGCAGTGGTGCGCGAAAAATGAATACGTATTAAATTTTCCATCAATTCCCGTTTTGAAATCTGTTGACCAATCTGCAACATCAAATTCATTTGTTTGTATTCCTCTGGACTTCCTAATCCATAAATACATGAAACTGATGCCACAATAATCACATCAGTCCGAGTCAACAATGCCTGGGTAGACGCATGACGCAATCGATCTATTTCCTCGTTAATTTGTGCGTCTTTTTCAATATACGTGTCCGTCATCGGCATGTAGGCTTCTGGTTGGTAGTAATCATAATAGGATACAAAATAATGAACTGCCGCATCTGGAAAAAATTCTGTGAACTCCTGAGCTAATTGCGCAGCAAGGGTTTTATTATGTGCAATCACAAGTGTCGGCTTCTGAATTTTCTCGATCACGTTTGCCATAGTAAACGTCTTCCCTGTTCCAGTTGCACCGAGGAGTGTCTGTTTTTGCATTCCTTTCTCTAATCCCTTTACCAATGCAGCAATAGCCACAGGTTGGTCACCTGCAGGCGTATGTGAGTTTCTAATAGTTAACCTATTATTTAACATATCCCTACCCTACCATTTTTTGAGTAATAAAAAAAGTAATAAAAAACTACCTAATCAGTAGTTTTTTTATTCTGTAGTAGGAGCTGGATCTGAACTTGGTGTTACCCCAGGATCAGATGAACCAGGATCAACTACATCCGATGGCGGCGTACCGCTATCACCCGATGTTCCTGGATCTGTTGCTGTTCCATCACCTGAATCAGTTGTATTACCTGGATCTAGATTAGGATCAGTTATTGGACCTCCTGGATTATTCACTGGTAATGGTGTTGAACCAATTACTTGGAGAATTTGCTGTACCTGTGTTTCATTTAAACAGGTTGTTCCGACACAAAGTTCTTGTGTTTCCACCCGCTCTGCATGGAATACTTTTGCATACAAATCAGTAATACCATTAGTAATATTTGCAAACCATGCAATTAGCGCATCGCGCCATGTATTTGGTTTTTCAATATCATTAATTTCTGTGATTCGTAAATTCATTTCTTGGATTGCAGAAATCATGTACGGTGTTAATCCTCCGTAATTCAATGCTAATGTTCCATCAATTTGTGTTTTAACAAGTTTTGGGAAAATAGTTTGAACCTCTTGTGCAATTAATCCTGTTGAGAGGTCTGTTGAATTGTCTTCATTTCTCAATCGATAAGTCACTGGCCGCAATGCCAAGATATTATCAAGTGATCCTGATGTTAGTGTTTCAATATCTTTTTTCAAGTTTAGATCTGACGGACAACTCCATCCAGAAACATCACCTGGGTCGAGTGTACATGTTCCATCACTGTTAGTGAATGATCCAACAATTCCAGCTGTTGTTGTGTCTGAGACACTGAATCGATATGATGGCGATGCCGTTCCGATACCGATTTTTCCTGTTGAAACTGTTGTTCCTGTACCATCAATTCCTGTACCAAATAATAAGTTTCCGATGGTCATCTGACCATCTGTTG
>CAZSCW010000052.1:0-3243 GCA_964605495.1 uncultured Candidatus Saccharibacteria bacterium | reverse complement strand
AAAGTTGATCCAACATATGCAAAAATATTGGATGATTATGTAAGTAATGGTCAGATTGATGTATATCCACGTCAAGGAAAACAAGGTGGCGGATATTGTTGGGGTGGATATGGAAGACCGACTTATATATTACTCAACTGGACTGATGATTTAGATTCTGTGATGACATTGGCACATGAAATGGGTCATGCCATTCATGGAGAATTATCAAAATCGCAAGGTGTTTTATATTCGGGGCATTCAATATCAACCGCAGAAACAGCCAGTACGTTGTTTGAAAATTTTGTATTTGAGGAAATAATAGGTCAATTATCTCCAAAGGAACGTCTCTATGCAACGTATAATAAATTACAAGCAGCGGTATCTACTGTGTTTCGTCAAATTGCCTGGTTTCAAGCAGAGCAGGAAATACATCAAAAGGTGAGAACTGACGGACATATTTCCGGAGAGGAACTTACCGCATTGCGTCGTAAACACATGGAGGCTTCTGTTGGGAAGGCGGCAGTTTTTTCCCCAGATGACGGATGGGCATGGGTAGCTCATTCACATATCCGTTTCTTCTTTTACGTATACAGTTATGCGTATGGCAGTTTAATTAGTACCGCAATGTATGCAAAATATCAGAATGATCCAACATTTATTAAAAACATACATCAGTTTTTACTTGCTGGTGAATCAATGAGCCCCTACGATATTTTTAAATCCATCGGTATCGATACAACAAAACCAGATTTTTGGAAACTAGGCTTACAATCAATTGATAAAAAAATTACAGAACTTGAAAAAGAATGCAAAAAATTAAATTTGATAAAATAATAAAAAAACAAGTACATACTTGTTTTTTTATTATTTTATGGTATTGTTTCTTGAAATAAATTCTTCACAGATAAACAGTTAAGTTATGGTAAAAAATATAATTATTATGGGGTTACCGCAGACAGGTAAATCTACACTTTTAAAATCAGTATTAGATTCCTATGATGGGATGATTACTGGTTTGATAACCACAGAAATGAGAGAAAATGATAAGAGGGTTGGTTTTACAATGGGTAATTATCACAAAAGAGATCAGATAAATCCTTTTGCAAAAGTTATCGCACATGTTGATTTTGATTCTAATATCAAAGTTTCAAAATATCGTGTGAACATAAGTGAGATAAATAAACAAGCCTTGTCACAATGGCGCGTTAGTTTTACTCCAAAGTATTTATTATACCTCGACGAGGTTGGTGAAATGCAAATGTATTCACAAGTATTCACCGAGCTTGCTCAAAAATATTTAGATACTCCAAACATTTGTATTATGGCTGTTTCAGAAAAGTATACATGTAATTTTATTGAAGATATCAAAAAAAGAGACGATATCGAATTAATAGAATTAACGTTAGAAAATCGAGACCGCATGAAAACATACATTTTGGAAAAGATCGCTCTGTTTTCGAAAAATATATAATAATAGTACAAAAGCAGTAATATATAATTACTGCTTTTTTTATTACTCAATTTATGTTAAAGTCACCCTATTATGGAATCAAAACCACTTTCATCATCAGAAATCCGCTCTCGATTCTTGGAATTCTTTAAAAAACGCGGCCACGCGATTTTACCGTCTGCGAGCCTAGTTCCGGAAAATGATCCATCTGTATTATTTAATACAGCTGGGATGCAACCATTGGTTCCATATTTGATGGGACAAAAACACCCTCTGGGTAATCGTCTTGCATCATGTCAGAAATGTGTGCGAACAGGTGATTTGGATGATATTGGAGATAATCGGCACTTTTCATTTTTCGAGATGCTTGGGAATTGGTCACTGGGTGATTATTTTAAAGATGAAGCAATTGCATGGAGTTATGAATTCCTTACATCAAAAGATGAAGGTCTCGGTCTTGATCCTGCACGACTTGCGATAACTATTTTTGCGGGTGATGAGAATGCTCCATACGATCAGGAATCAAAAGACATCTGGATGAGTCTTGGAATTCCAGAGCATCGTATTTATGCACTACCAGCAGAAGATAACTGGTGGAGCCCTGGAGATAGTGGTCCATGTGGTCCATGTTCTGAAATGTTTTATGATATGCAAGGAGGATATGTCGGACAAGAAATTTCTCATGATGTTTTTTTGAATCTTGTTAATCAAGAAAAATTCATCGAGATTTGGAACGATGTATTCATGGAATATGAAAAAAAGGATGGGAAAGTAGTAGGGAAGCTCACACAGAAAAATGTAGACACTGGAGCAGGACTCGAACGATTAACGGCTGTGATGCAAGGTGTAAATACTGCGTATCGTACGGATTTATTGGATTCAGTAATGCGAGAAATAGAAAATCTTGCTGGAGAATTATTTAATGAAAAATCTGCTCGCGTGGTCACAGATCATATGCGTACTGCACTATTTATGGCAGGTGATGGAGTTTTTCCATCGAATAAAGATCGTGGGTATATTATGCGTCGATTGATCAGGCGTGCGTTAGTTCAAGCTCGGAAAATAAACCTTTTACCAGAAAATTTGGTGACTATTTTACAAACAATTCAAAATACGTATACAGGTTTTTATCAAGAAATTAATAATCAAGAAGTAGTTACATTGATTATTAATGAAATACAAAAGTTTGAAAAAACTCTTGAATCAGGATTAAAAGAATTTACAAAAGGAACTGATCCATTTATTCTTGCGACAACTTATGGATTTCCAATTGAATTAACTGAAGAACTTGCTGCAGAAAAAGGAATCGTAATCGATCGTGCAAAATTTGATCGAGAAATGGCAGAACATCAGGAAAAATCACGAGCAGGTGCGGAACAAAAATTCAAAGGCGGACTTGGTGGAACATCTGATAAAATTATTCGTTCTCACACGGCGCATCATTTATTACTTGCGGCACTTCGGAAAGTCCTTGGCGCGCATGTTCACCAACGAGGAAGTAATATTACCGAAGAAAGAATTCGAATCGATTTTTCTCATGACACAAAAATGACTGATGAACAAAAATCTGAAGTCGAAAATTTGGTAAATGAATGGATTACACAAGATTTACCAATGCAACGTATAGAAATGAAAAAAGACGAAGCAGAACAAATCGGTGCAGAAATGGAATTCGGAGTAAAATACCCAGATGTTGTTTCTGTATATTATATTGGGAAAAGTCTCGACACTGCAATCAGTAAAGAATTCTGTGGTGGTCCACATATTGAACGAATAGGAAAAATAGGAACATTTAAAATTCAAAAAGAAGA
>CAZSCW010000051.1:0-3458 GCA_964605495.1 uncultured Candidatus Saccharibacteria bacterium | reverse complement strand
ATCGTCGTTTTGACCCATCAAAAGTATTTCATTTAAATTTTAAGGAACTTTCAACGATGTTTCATTTCCCAACTCATTCCGAAGGTTCAGCACAATTAAAACAATCTGGGGCTGCAACTCATCCTGCACCAATGGAAATGGGTACAGAGGGGATTATACTTGGTTATAATGAACATCGTGGTCGCAAAACACCAATTCACTTTGCGCCAGCTGATCGACTGCGTCATTTTTATACTATCGGACAAACCGGTGTGGGTAAGACTCAAATTTTCTTGAAAATGATTATTCAAGATATTAAAAATGGGGATGGATGTTGCTTTATTGATCCACACGGGACTGACTATAACACCATTTTGGCAAGTATTCCACCGGAACGATTTGATGATGTGATCTTCTTTGATCCAGCCTATACGGCGCGCCCTATGGCGCTTAATATGATGGAATTTGATGAACGTTCACCACAAACCAAATCATTAGTAATTGGGGAATTGATGTCATTGTTTGATAAATTGTTCGATATGAAAGCACAAGGTGGTGCGATGTTCGGTCAGTATTTCAGAAACTCAGCATTATTGAACATGGAAGACCCTGCATCTGGAAACACAGTATTGGAAATTACACGAGTATTAGCAAATAAAGAGTTCCGTGAAATGAAATTATCAAAAAACAAAAATCCAATCATTGCAGAATTCTGGAAATCAGCAGAAGCAACATCAGGTGATCAGGGATTGGAAAACTTTGTACCGTACATTTCATCAAAATTCGACGAATTCATTTCAAACGAATTCTTGCGCCCAATTATTTTGCAGGAAAAATCCGCATTCAATTTCCGTGATATTATCGATTCAAAAAAGATTTTGATTGTTAATCTTTCGAAAGGATTACTCGGTGAGAAAAACGCAAACTTACTCGGATTGATTATCATTATGAAATTGCAAATGGCAGCAATGTCGCGCGCAGATTCACTTGATCTAGATAAATTTCCACCATTTTATGTATATTTGGACGAATTCCAAAACGTGGTAACGGAGTCTATCGCATCAATTCTGTCAGAAGCGCGAAAATATAAATTATCACTTAACATGACGCACCAATACATGGAACAGTTGCCAGATTTTATCAAATCAGCAGTATTTGGTAACGTAGGAAACATGGCATTTTTCCGCATTAAGTCCGAGGATGCCGCTGTTGCAGAGCCGCGCATCGCGCCACGATTTACCAAGGACGATATCATTAAACAAGAAAACTTCAACTGCGTCGTTAGTATGTTGGTAGGCGGGAAACCGGCACAGGCATTTAATATGGATACTCTTAATCCTGATGGATATGTTACTCCTAAAAATGGAAACCCTAATCAAATTGAACAGTTGAAACAATTATCATATTTGAAGTACGGGCGTGATCGCGCAGATGTTGAACAGGAAATTCAGGATAAATTCAGGATGATATAAAAAAGCCATATGGCTTTTTTAGTTTGACTTTGTCTATTAAACTGATAATCTAATGCTATGCAAACAGAAAAATCATTAATTATTATAAAACCGGACGCTATCCAGCGGAACTTGGTTGGTGAAATTATTAACCGTTTTGAACGAAAAGGATTAAAAATTATCGGAATGAAAATGATGCATCTTACTGATGTATTACTCGAAGAGCACTACGCACACGTTGCTGACAAGCCATTTTTCCCTCGAATTCGAAAATTCATGAAAAGTGCACCAGTAATTGTAATGGCAATCTCAGGAGCTCAGGCAGTATCTGCTATCCGAACTATTGTTGGTCCTACAAAATCTTTTGAAGCAGCAGCAGGTACTATTCGTGGAGATTTGGCTATGAGTATGCAGTCCAATGTAGTTCACGCGTCAGACTCAGTTGAAAATGGTGAGGCAGAAATTGCACGATTTTTCAAAGATGATGAAATTCTTACTTACGAAAAATTAGGAGAAACTGTTGTTTATTCAGATCTTTTTGAATAATTTGCATTCATTTTACGTTTTGATATAATATAATTACTGGGCCAAGAAAAAAGATTTTTAAACAATTTTTTTAAGGGAATCCGAGTAAATTTACCCTGTGGGGCATATTTCAGGACAACCATCTTTTCACAAAGTGGTTACAATCTCTTTTTATTCGGGTTCAGTCAAAAAAACCATACATTTGTATGGTTTTTTTGATTTCGTAACTTATTAATATGATGATATAATAAATTCATGAAATATTTCAAAAATATGGAATTCAATAATACACTTTTCAAGCTCGGATTGATAACCTTATTAGCAGTAGTTGTACTTCAGTCATTTGCCGATGTGTTCAATTGGTATTATATATTTCCACATTTAGATACCCCGATGCATATATTAGGAGGAATGTTGGTTGGATTCTTTGCCTTGGCATACACGCCACGCGGTGCTAATAGTATTCAAAAATTATTATGGACTACCATTTGGGTTCTCATCGTTGGATTTTCCCTTGAAGTGGTAGAATGGTTGTTGGATTCTCGTACTGGAATGTTGTTGCAGCCTAATGCTTTTGATACGTTCACTGACATATTACATGATTTTGCAGGTGGAGTGATCGCGTATTGTTTTGGATATTTTACTAAACGAATTAATTAATCATATATATGACGACTGATAAAAAACTATTTGGAACGATTTCATTTTATGGAGCGACCGGTGATGTTACGGGGGCAAATTTCTTGATTGAAATTGCAGGAAAAAAGATATTAGTAGATTGTGGATTACATCAAGGCGAACAGGCTGATCAAGATCCAACATCGAATTTTCGTGATTTTCCGTATGATCCAGCAACTATTGATATATTGTTTGTAACTCATGCACATACTGATCATATCGGAAAAATTCCAAAACTTGTTCGTGATGGTTTTCGTGGAGTAATTTATTCAACACCACCAACCAAAGATATTTCTGCATTGATGTTTGATGATGCATTAGGTCTTATGGAACGTGAAGCAAAGGAAAAAGAAATCAAACCAATGTATGATAAAAACGATATTGCAAAAGCTCTCGAGCTATGGAAAGTTGTTTCATATCATAATCATTTAGATATTGGCGATGATATTTCAGTGCAATTTTATGACGCTGGTCACGTGCTCGGTTCTGCTATGATTGAATTTTCATACGGTGGTAAAAAACTCCTTTGTACTGGTGATCTTGGAAATACACCAACGACTTTATTAAAAGACACTGAGGTATTTATGGAACCAAACTTTTTGTTGATGGAATCAGTATACGGTGATCGTAATCATGATACAGAAGATCGTACAAAGCATTTAGAACGAGTAATTGAAAATGTAATCCAGAAAAAAGGAACCCTCATCATTCCATCATTTTCATTGGAACGAACTCAGGAAGTATTATATGAATTGAATAATTTGATCGAGGATGGTCATGTGGCGCATATTCCTGTGTACCTAGACTCGCCATTGGCTATAGGTA
>CAZSCW010000050.1:0-3732 GCA_964605495.1 uncultured Candidatus Saccharibacteria bacterium | reverse complement strand
ACGTATATAAATTCTTTACAGAATTAAAAGTTGATGGTGCAGGTGATCGTGCACGAGAAGCTTATAATAAAGCGAAAGCATTATCACCAAACGACAGAACTTTGGATTTGTTATTTGCAAACCTTTCTGTTTCAGAAGGAAATACTGATGCTGGAAAAACCCTGGTACAACAATCAATAGCACAGTATCCAACCGTTGATGCATATCTATGGTTATACCAACAGGATATACAATCAAAAAATTACGGAGATGCTGAAACTCAATTAATAAATTCTCTTAAAATAGATCCAAATAACCCTGGATTATTAACAGAACTTGCAACTCTATACTTTGTTCAAGGAAAATATAATGATGCGGTTTCATTATTTGAACGTTCATTATCTATCAATCGTAACCAACCGATTACCTTTGCATATCTCGGTGTTTCTTATGAAGCGCTTGGAAAAACTGATCAAGCAACACAGATCTTTGATTTCTTGAAAAAACAAATCCCTGGATCTGCTGACAAACTTATTGAACAAGTTCGTGCACAAAAAGGTGGGTCAGTTACTCCTGCGGTAGAAGCTCCTGATGCAGCAACATCAACTACTCCTGCAAAAACAACTCCCGTTGTAAAAGCAAAACAATAATTATTAAGTTAACATAGTTTATATTTATATGATGAAGCGAGTCTTCCTAATGCTCTATAACAGAACTTCTGGCATTAATGAGGCCGCTTTTTTGTTGGGCGTATTTACTCTTGTTTCTCAGATTTTAGGGTTAATACGTGATAGATTATTAGCAACCTACTTGGGGGCAGGTACACATTTGGATGTATATTATGCAGCATTTAAAATTCCTGATTTTTTATTTGTTTCCGTCGCAACACTTGCTTCCATTACTGTTTTATTACCGTACTTGTCAGCAAAATATGGTAATGGTGACGATCATCATTACAAAAATGCTCGGAAATTTTTAGATCAGGTATTCACTGTACTTCTCGGATTTTTGATTTTGGTTAGTATTATTATATTTATATTAATGCCTTGGCTTGCAAAACTAATTGCCCCTGGATTTAATAACGAAGAAATACATACCCTGATTACATTGTCACGATTAATGTTGGTTCAGCCAATTATTATTGGTGTTTCTAATATGCTTTCATCTGTTACTCAGATGTTTAAAAAATTTCTCGTAACTGCATTATCACCAGTAATGTATAATATTGGAATTATTATTGGAATCGTGGCTATTTACCCATTTTTAGGTGTTACGGGTCTTGCTATAGGTGTGGTTATAGGTGCAATTCTTCATCTTGCTATTCAAATTCCAACATTAATCCAAATTGGGTTCCTTCCAAGGTTTACAACAGCTATCAGTTTTTCTGAATTAGCATCTATAGTAAAGACATCAGTTCCGCGAACTATTGGGTTATCAATGTCGAGTTTTACGGCACTCATATTAACATCGATAGCTTCGACACTGGACACAGGATCTATTTCAATTTTCAACCTAACAAACAACATGTTAAACGTTCCGATTGGAGTGGTTGCTATATCGTATTCAGTTGCATCGTTTCCAATGTTGGTAAAATATTTTTACGATAAAGAGCGTGAAAAATTTGCAGAATATATTTTTCATGCAACAAGAAAAATTATATTTTGGTCTGTACCAATTACGGTATTGTTTATTATTTTACGCGCACAAATAGTCCGTGTTATTTTAGGATCGCATTCGTTTACCTGGAATGATACCCGGTTGGCTGCAGCATGTTTGGCGTTATTCATGATAGGGTTGGTTGCTCAAAGTTTGGTACATTTATTTGTTCGGGGATACTATGCGGCAGGGAACACTAAAAAACCTCTTCTCATGAATTTTTTGGGTGAAATTTTAACCATTGGTTTAGCATTTGTATTTATTGCTATGTTTAACTACATCCCTGAATTTACTCATTTTTTTACCAGCGTATTACGTTTGGACGGTGTAACTAATATTACATTACTTGCATTACCGCTCGCATTTTCAATTGGGAATATCTTTAATTATTTTACTTTGGTTACGGTTTTCAAAAAAGATTTTCCAGAATCTAATGCTTTTCCAATTATTAGATCAACATTACAAACCATTACTGCATCATTGTGTATGGGGGTAGTTGTGTATGGTTTTTTGAATTTGAGCGCTACATATGTTAATCAAGATCGTTTCTGGGGAATTTTCTCACAAGGGTTATTATCAGGAGTAGTAGGTATTGTAGTGTTTGTGATTGTTATGACATTGTTTAAAAATCAAGACATGGGTGATTTCCTTGGAACCTTTAAGAAAAAGTTCTGGAAAGCCAATGTTATTATCGATCAGAGTGCTATAGATAATTAGAATTTTAAAAAAGTCTTTAATTTAAAAAGGCTTTTTTTATTACAAAAATATGGTAGTATGCCCATATATTATGGCACACGATTTATTAAAAATTAGAAACTTTAGTATTATTGCTCATATTGACCATGGGAAATCAACTTTGGCTGATCGAATGCTGGAAGTGACTCATACTATCGAAAAACGTAAAATGCAGGACCAGGTTTTGGATTCAATGGAACTAGAACGAGAACGTGGTATTACCATTAAAATGCAACCAGTACGTATGAACTTTTCATCAGGAGGTGAAGAGTATTTACTGAACCTTATTGATACACCAGGGCATATTGATTTTTCATATGAAGTTTCTCGTGCATTAAAAGCAGTAGAGGGATCGATTTTATTAGTTGACGCGACACAAGGTGTTCAGGCACAGACTCTTACAACACTTGAAATGGCAAAAGCTGCAGGGTTAGTTATCATTCCGGTAGTTTCAAAAATTGATTCGCCGTTAGCGCGAGTAGATGATATAAAAATGGAAATCGCAACCGTATTGGAATGTGATATTGATGATATTTTAGAAGTATCTGGAAAAACTGGAATGGGTGTTTCAGAATTACTTGATCATGTAGTTAAAAAAATTCCAGCGCCACAATCTGAATATAAATCAGATGATGAAATTAAAGCGCTGGTTTTCGATTTTGAATATTCAAACCACCAGGGGGTGATTGTATATGTTCGGATGTTTGACGGGGTGTTAAAACGGGGCGACCAGGTCAGTTTTGCCATTGCAGGCGAGAAATTTAGTGTCCTTGAAGTAGGAACCTTTAGTCCTGGGAAAACAGCCAGAGATGCCATTTTTCGCGGGGAAATAGGGTATATTGTGACCGGTATTAAACAGCCAGGTATTGCATCTGTGGGTGATACTATTACGGGAGTTAAAAGGCCATTACCAGCACTTCCTGGATATTTCAATCCACGACCAGTGGTGTGGGCGTCGGTGTATCCAGAATCTCAGGATGATTTTATGACACTGAAACACGCTCTTTCAAAGCTTCGGTTATCTGATTCTGCATTTTCATATGAAGAGGAAACATCAGGAGCGCTTGGGCGAGGTTTTCGTTGTGGTTTTCTTGGGATGCTCCATCTTGAAATTATTACAGAACGATTACGACGTGAATTTACACTCGATATTATCGTCACCATGCCAAGTATCACGTATCGTGTGAAATTAAAAAACGGAAAAGAGGAAACAATCTATTCACCGCATATGTTCCCAAGTGATGGAGAAATTGCATCAGTAGAAGAGCCATGGGTAGAGCTTCATATTATGACACCAAATGATTATTTGGGAGCGATTTCAATCTTGGTTCATGAACATGAAGGTGATGTAGTTGATATGCA
>CAZSCW010000049.1:0-3793 GCA_964605495.1 uncultured Candidatus Saccharibacteria bacterium | reverse complement strand
TTTAGAGTATACTAATAGGTATATGTCATGGCTCTCTTCTTCATCTGATCATACAACCAAAACAATTTGGCGTATTGATAGTACTGGTGTTTCAGTGATGGTAATTTCAAGTGCAAATAATAATGTAATCTATTATGAATTTCAGCCGATTACTTTTTTTACTATCGATGAACGTCATCGTTATGATCAATTAATGCATCATACAGAATTATTAATTACACGTATGGCACAAAACTTGATCACTTTTTTAAAAAAACCAGCAGACAATGTTGTGGTTGTTTTAGGTGAGCCATGGACGCACAGTATTCGTCGTCATATTGTATATAAACGAAAAACCCCTTTTACACTCACTCGTGCATTTATTGATGATTTGGTAGAACGTGACATGAAACGAGTTAACCAGGAATATAAACGCAATCACGGTAATGCGGTTGAGTTATTACCTCCAACATATCATGAATTGCAGATTGCTGGACATCCTAATTATGATGCATTTGGAAAAGTAGTAAATGATGTACGTCTTACATATACTACAGGTTTTTCAGATCCTGGGATGGCAGCCCTTTTGAAATTATTAATTCATGAAAAAACGAAAGTCAGAATGATAAATATTGAATTTGATCAGTATCAGAATTACGTGATGCGATTTTGGAAACATATTACGTTTCCAAGTGGTGTCATCATTGATACATCAGGTTTTGTAACAGATGTTTATATTTTCCAAAATAATCGATTAGTTCAAGCAGGAACACTACCGACAGGTTTATCTGAGGTTCGACAAAAATTAGCATATGATTTAGGAATATACCCAACAGAACTTGAATCATTACTTGCTTTATATCAGAAAAAAATATTGGATGAAGCGACAACTGTAAAAATCGATAGGGAACTTGAAAAAGCATATCATGTATGGGAACGTCATTTCCAAAAATTCTGCCATACTGCGGTTAGTCATGGTGATATTTTGGATCAGGTAATATGGCTTGGAAATGAAACTAATCCAATCCTCTCGTATTTTATGAATGCACTTCATGCAGATCCTCTTAGTTTCCCGGTTATTTTTGGATCAACACAGGTTGGTTTCATTCATAGTGATAGTATTTTGGACGTATTACATAATCACAATCATGTCACTAAATTACAAAATCAAGACCGTATTATTGTGGCAGCACTTAATGATTAGTTATAATGCTTAATATATTTCTATTATGACTCAAAGAAAAGTTGGACAAGACATGATCATGAGAAAAAAACCTTTGACTGCAACAAGGGTTGTTTCTGCTGCTCCTGTCCGAAAAATTACCCAACCAACACAAACAATACAAAAAATAATTCCTAAAAGGACTGTACGAGCACCAGAGGTTGTCAAAGAAGAAAAATATATACCCATGGCACGAGAAATCAGGAATCAAAGAAACGATGCTTTTTTTAATCAGGCAAATAATTCATTTGGAAACAATCATTCTAATCGTCCACCAGCGCGCGGAGGTGTTTTGTGGGTATTCGTTGGAGTTGCAATGTTAGTATTAATAACCACCATCTTTTCTCTCATTTCGCGGTCAACGATTGATGTAACACTTACTGAATCAGTATATCCAATCGATACACCGATTACTTTATATACAGAACCAACATCTGGGCAGGTAGCGTTTAAAACTGCTCAAATTGTAGATAAACAATTAATTATCGTTCCAACTACCCAAAAACAGACGATTTCTGCAATTGCAAAGGGAACTGTAAAATTATTCTCCAGTAATCCAAAACCAGTCATTATTCCAGCAGGAACAAATTTGCTGAGTACGTCACAGAAAATGTTCATAACCAAAAAAGCAGTCACCATTCCAGCCGGAACAAAAGATTCTCCAAAATCTGCACTTGTAGAAATAGCGGCGAGTGCACCTGGTGCAGAATATAATATTAAATTAGATGATTTGAAACTTCCTGCATTTCCATCAATACTTGCACGCACAACAACAGAAATATCAGGAGGTATTTCAGGTGATCAATTCATTTTAACAGAACCAGAATTGACAGCGGCAAAAACCTCATTGCAGTCAATGATGCAGGGAACCAGTCCAGCAGCATTCCTAGCTAATCAAATTCCTGAAAATTTCATCTTGCCAGAAACATTGTTGCAAATTTCACCTATAAATTACCGAACAGAATCAGTTGAGACAGGGGTGTCGGTAATCGCGGAAAGAACAATAACAGGGAACATGATTGATAAGAAAATGTTTCAGGATTACTTGGAAAATCAGATTATTCCTGAACAAGATAGATCGTTTATGGATGTGACAGATATTACAAAAATTGTATTTACGTTACCACCATTAACAATGACACCTGTTGCATCGTCTGAAATAGTTCCAAATAACCAATTATTTATTCATGCTACAGGATCGTTCATTGCTCGGGCACGGTTTGATGAAACATTAGCTCGAACAAAAATTGCTCATCAAAAAAAATCAGCTGCAACTGCAATACTTCAGTCCATTCCTGGGGTTATTAATGCTGAAATTCGGATGTGGCCACCGTGGATAGGTCGCATTCCAAATAAAGTTTCTTCGATTATTTTTAAACCTAACTACAAAAATCCAGAATCGCTTTAAAATCCTTGACATTTTTATGGATTTTGCTATGCTCTGTGTATTCTTATTATGAAAGATAAAGACTCAGATGAAATCATTGTTCCTGCTACAGTTTTAGAAGCATTACCAAATGCAATGTTCCGCGTAAAGACAAAAGACGCAGAAAATCCAATGGTTGCTTATCTTTCTGGAAAAATGAAACTTCATCGCATTAAGGTATTAGTGGGTGACACAGTCCAGGTACTCCTCGACCCGTATGGTGGAAAAGGACGTATTGTCAAAAGAATGTAATTGTGCTAAACTATTTTTCGCACAACCGCCATTATTTTAAATGGCAATTATCAGTTTTATTAAGTCTTCTGACTCCCAATCGACATGAAAGTACAATCATCGATTAAAAAAATTAGTGCGGATGACATCATTGTGCGTCGAAAAGGTCGTCTGTTTCGTATTAACAAGAAAAATCCACGCCACAAAGCGCGTCAATAATTTTTTATTTCATCTATGCGTATTTTAGGTATAACACTTCCTGACAATAAACAAGCACAATATGGATTAACCGCTATTTATGGTGTTGGTCTTTCTCGTGCTCGTTCTATTTTGGAACAAGCAAAAGTTGATCCTGTTAAAAAGATCAAAGAAATTACAGCAGACGAAGAAGCAATCGTTCGAAAGCTTACCGAAGATTTCAAACTCGAAGGTAACTTGAAACGAGAAGTCAGCCAGAACATCAAACGTTTGAAAGATATCGGTTCATACCGAGGTTCACGACATTCTCATGGTTTGCCAACTCGCGGTCAGCGAACAAAAACAAACTCTCGAACTGTTCGTGGTAACAAACGAAATACGATGGCATCAGGTCGTCGTAAAGAAAGTAAAACTTAGTTTCATCTTTCATACATTATATATTAGTCAGTATTATTTTATTTATTTCTTATTCTCTTATCTCCTATGGGTAAAAAACGCATTGTAAAACAAGAAGGTCAGCGTGTAAACAAAAGCTTGAAAGATCGAGCTCTTTCCCGTGTGCCAAAGAAAAAATTGGTCAGTGGTTTGTTACATGTTCAAGCAACCTATAATAACACGAAAGTTATCCTTACTGATAAAGATGGGAATGTAATCATGTCATCTTCATCAGGAGCACTCGGATTTAAAGGAGCTAAAAAGGGAACACCTTTTGCAGCTGCTAAAATCGGAGAAGTTCT
>CAZSCW010000048.1:0-3899 GCA_964605495.1 uncultured Candidatus Saccharibacteria bacterium | reverse complement strand
AAAAACAAGAGCTTATAAGTGAAGCTCTTTGAATAGTCCTGTGATATTTTTCTTACCTGATAGATATTCAGTAATTCTCATTTTTGTTCTATTAGTGACCGTATTTGGTAAGTTATCAAACTCAAACCACTCTGCCCTACCAATTTCAATATCTGGATGTGGTAATAATTCAGTTAAAACTTTTTTAATAAAAATATACACCGTATCACGTTTTCCTTCATCAGAGGATGTATATGTTCCTAGTAGATAATCTGTTGATTGAATTTCTATTTTTACCTCTTCATATAATTCACGTATTGCTGCATGTTCGGGTTTTTCATTTTTATGTATACCACCACCCGGCAAATTCCAGTAGTTCATAGTTCGCGGCTGTACTAATAATATTTTTTTATCAGTCACGATAATAATTCGCGCACCAGCCGTAACTGGTTTAAAGATTTTCCAATATATCTTGGCGATCCCTAACATAGTTTTATATAAAATATTTTTTAGTGTATTTTTCATATTAATTATCTATTGGCCCATAAAAACATTTCTTTTGTCCTGTATAAAGTGCCCACATACGATCTCCGTAACAATAGTGCCACCATTCGCCTGGATACCAAACGAACCCAACAGACTCCATTGCTTCTCGAAGTAATTTTCTGTTTTTCTTTTGTTCATCTGTTAAGTCATCTGCAAACATCTGACATTTTTTTCTACCTGACTCATCAGCTGGTGCATATTTTGTTCCAAAATCAAGCGGTTGATTATTCTGATCGACTAACATGGCATCAATAGCTCCTCCACAAATATGATTTGTAATTCCATTAGGTCGTGCAACGATCAATCCAACCTCATGATTAATTTTATCATCAATCCAATCTGGATGTTCAAATTTCACAATATTATATTTCTGATCCCATGCACGTTGTTGTTTTTCCATAGATCGATAACCTTCAATCACAGCAAGTTTAATACCACTCGGCAAATTTTTACTTATCATATATATTTTTTCAGCAACTGTTTTTCGTACTGAAAAAGATGTTTCTATATCAACTGGTTGTAAAATTAGCTTTTCCGTTGGTTGTAATTCTATGAGTGACTCATCATTTTCAAATATTTCAATCCGGTTCCAAAAACTGCGCGGTAATGTCCGCGTAATTTGTCTGTTGCCAAACGATACTAGTTGATAAAAAAAATATGGCAATTTCATAAGATGAATATACCATAAAACAAAAAACTACCGTAATGGCAGTCTTTTGTTACAAATTCCCTGGTGCGTGATCTAGGAGTCGAACCTAGGACCTTTCGAGTATCAGTCGAATGCTCTAGCCATCTGAGCTAATCACGCATATTGGCTACAAGAAACCAGTATACAGATTTTACGTTTTTTTGCAAACAAAAAACCCTCATTCAGCAGAATGACCTACTGGTTTGAGGGAATTTGTTATGCAATCTTTGTGATTTGGAATTTCATAAAAGGCTGTCGGTGACCTCGTTTTTTAAGGTATCGAGATTTTGCCTTGTATTTTACTACCATTACCTTGTCACCAAGTCCTTCTGCTGCAAATGTTGCTGTAACTTTTGCGCCAGATACTGTTGGAGTTCCAAGTTTAGTAGTTGATCCATCGTGTGTTAATAATACCTGATCAAAAGAAATTTCTTGTCCTGTAGTGAATTCACCGTCTAATTTTTCAATAGAAATGATGTCCCCAGTACGAACAATATATTGCTTTCCACCTGTCATAATAACCGCAAATTCAGGAGATACTGTTTTTGCTGCCTTTGGTGCAGTAGCTTTTGGAGCTGTTTTTGCTGTGACCTTTTTAGTAGTTGTTTTTTTAGCTGTTGTTGCCATAATGGATACCAGTATACATATCTAGGAAAAAAAAGCAAATCTGGTATACTATTCCTATGATTACACGACATGACCTCTATGGCATTCCTTGGATTGATTTGGAAAACCCAACTACCGAGGAAATTCATACCATTATCGAAGAATTTAATATCAACGAATCGTGTGCTGTTGAATTGATGCACTCGTCACTCCGGGCAAAGGTTGATCGCTATGATGACTACCTATTTTTCGTACTGCATTTCCCAGATCACCCTGCAAAAAAAACAGGTGGTATGGTTGAAATCGACTTTGTAGTACACCATAAATTCATCATCACCACACGGTATATTCCTATTGATACATTATTGGTATTCGAGAAAAAACACACCCTATCTAATAAAACAGCAGGTACGGAAACCCATGGCGGTATCATGTTTGGATTAATGATCAATGATTTATATGATGGATTAATTGATGAATTAACCTTAATTAAAAAAGATATTGATGGATTGGAAAATGAAATATTCACCAATCCTAACGCAAATATTTCACAGTCATTATTAACGTTACACAGAAAATTACTTGATTGTAAATCTGCGTTGCGTTTCCATCATGAGATCCTCACATCATTTGAACGAGAATCTACTGTTATTTTTGGTAAAGAATACCAATCAGTAACAGCAACCATCATGAACCGTTACTATCACCTAACGACCATATTGGATAGTTCACGTGAAATTATCCAGGAATTACGAGAGACATACGATGCGCTGTTAACGAATAAAACGAATGAAATCATGCGGACATTGACATTGATGTCATTCATTACGTTCCCGCTTTCATTAATTGCTATCATTTTGTTTGATCCTGCGTCACCGCACATTTTTCATGGCGATTATGGGTTTGAAATCGTCATTGGAATTCTGTTTTTCATATTTCTCCTCATGATGCTTTTTTTCAAGAAAAAGAAATGGTTATAATTATAAGAAAAGGATTCCACGTGTGGAATCCTTTTTGTTTTTTATTTTTTAAAATCTTCATTGAAATGGTCAAAATCTTCTTTACTAATTTGAAACTGATTATCAATCATGATTGAAAAATCATCATTAGCGAGATCTGTTAGCGAACTTATTCCGTGGGTTTCCTGAATTATACCTTGAGCCATTATTCTTACTTCTTTTAATGGAAAGTGTTCTCCGTCAGATTGAATAACTCTATCGAATTCAATTCCCTGGCGAGTTGTTGCGTTTTCATACGTGAATTTAAAATACCAATATTTCATTTTTCTTTAATTTAGTTATGAGTATAATATCATATAATTATAAAAAAGTCAAGTAATCAAATCCATGCTTTTTTGGTAGTATAAACACATGAAAGACATCTATCTAACAAATACCCTTACAAAAAATAAGGAACTATTCTCCCCTATTAACCCTGGAACTGTTGGTATGTATCAATGCGGACCTACAGTATATGGCAATGCCCATATTGGAAATCTTCGTTCTTATACAATGGGTGATATTATTCGACGCGTGTTTGAATATAATGGATACCTTGTAAATCAAGTAATGAACATTACTGACATCGGACACCTCGTTTCAGATGGTGATGATGGTGACGATAAAATGACAAAAGGATTAAAGCGCGAAGGGATGGAAATCACACTGGAAAACATGTTAAAACTTGCAAGAACATACGAGGAAATATTTTTAGCTGATATCTCAGAAATGAATATCTTGCGACCTAAAATAGTAGCACGAGCCAGTGAGCATATCGACGAAGATATTGAAATCATTAAAAAACTTGAAGAGAAAGGATTCACCTATATTATTTCTGATGGAGTTTATTTTGATACAGAAAAAATGCCAGATTATGGAAAACTTGGTGGACTATCTCACTCTCACGAATCGCGTATTGGTGAAATTTCAGAGAAAAAAAATCCCCGAGATTTTGCATTATGGAAATTTGATGACACAAAAGGTTGGCCGTCTCCATGGGGGCAAGGATTCCCTGGCTGGCATATTGAATGTTCTGGAATGGGAATGAAATATTTGGGCGAACAATTTGATATCCATACCGG
>CAZSCW010000047.1:0-4033 GCA_964605495.1 uncultured Candidatus Saccharibacteria bacterium | reverse complement strand
TAAAAGTATAATTTTATGAAATTTGGTAATTTTGAACAAAAACGACCAATCGGAGGTAGTCCAAAACAGGAATCTACGCCGAAATCAGAGCAAAACCCACTCGACAAATGGGTTAATCAGTCGCGGCATATTATTGATGCAATCGATCATAATCATCAGCTGGAAGAAACAATACCTGGGATTAGGTTTGCAAAAGATCTTGCAAAGCTTCTCGATCAATCTTTTATTGATTCGCCAGATCGATTATCTGAACTATTTGATACTTTATACCATGATCTTATCGACCATGATTTTTTCATGGCATATGATGAAGAAAAGGACGATTATCATATACATATGGCCCATGAAACTGCCCCAGGCGAACTTGGAATATTGTTTAAGCAATTTTCAGGTGCACTCCAAAATCTTCCTATTCCAGGGAATGATCCATTAATGATTAAAAAAAGAGATTTACTCATGACTGCATTCAGTGACCGTGCCAAGCAATTGAGTCAATAATAATAAAAAATACCATCGCAATGATGGTATTTTTTATTATTTAACCTGATCAACGATCTGAGCAAAAACAGTTGGATTTGTTCGTGCAATTTCTGAAAGTACTTTTCGGTCGAGTGCGATATTTTTCTTTTTCATCGCATCGATGAATTTACTGTAAGAAATTCCAAGAGGTCGTAATGCTGCATTCATGCGGATAGTCCACAATTTTCGCATATCATTTTTCTTGTCTTTTCGGTGAGTAAAGGCATATACACCAGCCTTGATAACAGCAATTTTAGCTGAAATTTCTTTTTTGGATCGTCCGTGTCGGTATCCTTTTGCGTCAGCAAGCAAATTGCGACGTCGTTTCATGGAGATAACTCCTCGTTTTACTCGTGTCATATAATGAGTAGTGAATAGAAAGCAATAATAAAGAGTTTATTATATTTAGGGAGCTTTTACTCGTAATAATTAAATAAGGATAATAATGATACGGAATTATTTTACCAGACCTGGTAAAAATCGTCCCATAGTTTTTGAATTCATACTTGTGAAAGTAGATTCAACTTTGCCGTTCAACTGTTTGCTTCGGCTTTGCTTGGCGTTAAAGTGGTTGAATCCTGGTTTACGCGCTTTCAATTTTCCATTTTTGGTAATTGCCAATCGCTTGGTAAAAGATTTATTTGTTTTTTGGCTCATAAATGTGTTAATTATTTTTTAGCTACAGCACGTTCCAGGGTAACGACGATACCCTTTGGGCTATCTTTGAATCCATCGATCACTTTGTGTTCGGTAGAGATTTCATTAATAATTCGTTCGAGTCGCTCTTGGAGGAATTCTTTTCCCATAGCTTTTACTCGTCCGCGGAGAAACAGTTCAATTTTTACACGGTGACCTTCGTCAAGCCATTCAGATGCACGTTTTGCCTTGATGGCAATGTCATGTTCGCCGGTTCCGACTTTGATCTGGATGTTTTTTACTTCACTTGATGCCGTGTTTTGCTTGCCTTTTATCTCCTTTTGCTTCTTTTTTTGTGCATAGGTGAATTTACCATAATCTATAATTTTTGCAACTGGTGGAACCGCATCTGGAGAAATTTCTACTAGGTCCATTCCAAGCTCGAAAGCCTTGGCAATTGCATCAGAAGTCTTCATTACACCCAGGTTTCCCAAGTCATCAGAGAGTACACGTACTTCCGGAGATCGAATGTCATTATTAATTTTTACTTTTTCGATTTTCATCAGGATAATTCAAAGGTTAACGAACTTAGATAATAGATTGAAGTATACTGATTTTTATGGAATAATCAAGGGGTTTTAGGGATTAAGAGCTTTATTTTACAAATGTCGTTTTTAATCTCATCCATCTATGAATTCGCTTATTTTAGCCTACAAAAATCGAACAGAAACCATGGCAGTTTGCATGGATCGAATCCGTACGGAATTATCTATTTCGAGTGAAATTCCTATGACCTACGCAGGCAGGCTCGACCCGATGGCAGAGGGATTGGTTATTTTTCTTTGTGGATCTATGCGATTTCACAAAGACAAGTTTATGAAACTTTCAAAAACGTATTCAATAGGATTCGTTCCTGGTATTGAAACAGATACATATGATATTTTGGGATTAATACAAAACGTTTCAAATAGTGAATCGCAATACGCAGTTGCGGATTTTGAAAAGAATATTCAATTATTTCAACCAATTGAAACATTCAATCAATCGTTTCCAAGTTTTTCCAGCCGCAAGGTATTTGGAAAGTCATTATTTCAGCATGCACTCGATAATAATGAAGAAATTCCAGAGCAATTCCACGAGGTAACCATTTTCAAATATTCATCTGTAAAACAGAAATTAATCGATCGTGATTTATTATTGCAATCAATAATAAATGATATTAAAAAAGTTTCTGGAGAATTTAGACAGGATGAAATTATCAAATCTTGGAAAAAAATACAGGAAAAACTTCCATCAAAATTAAATTTATATGGAATTGATATAGAATGCTCATCAGGATTTTACGTTCGGCAATGGGTACACGATTTTGGAATATTTCTAGGGAATAATGCAGTGACTTTTTCAATTATTCGCGGTACTATAGATGTATTCACCATGTCGATGTTGAATGGGGAATCATATCGTGTTTTTGATGAACACGATCCACTGATTCATAAATTGACAATATAACCAATACATGGTATAATATTCATATGAAAAAAATTACCACTTTTATTACATTATTCGTTTTAGGTCTAACCGTTTCAGGTTCATTTGCAACCTCTGTTTCAGCTGCAACCTATCCATGTTCTCCGACTGTGGTATATCCAGGATGGGAAGGGTGTGAACCAAGTGTTCAATTAGGAGGAACTATCAGTACTGATAAATATTCAGCAATTGTAACTGCAACATATAATTCAAACGGTTCAAACTATAATGATTTTAGTCAGTACACACCGACGATGTCGATCGAGTATGGTCCATCGGGTACTAACATGTACAATAAATCAGTAACGGTTTGTAAGGATAATCAAAGTACTAACAGTAATGGTCAAACTGTAACAGCATTATGTAAACAAAACAAAGGTTCACGTACTTCAGTATTTTATATTGATGGATTAACTGAAGGTAAAAAATACCAATACCGTGCACGTTTGGATTGGGTAGGTGGAACAAAATATTCTGGTGAGGTAAAAGAATTTACTGCAGTAAAAGCCATCATGCCAGCAGATACACCTGCTACTACAACCACTACAACTCCGACAACATCGACAACTACAACCAACACCACGGTTGTTCCATCAACTGTTCCGAAAACAGGTGGAATATTTGGAATCTTTGGAGGTACTACTACAACTACTACTCCAAAAACAACCAGTCGTTTTAATAATGTTGATGAAAAATCAGGATTCAAACTTGCGATTGATAATGGAGAAACCCAGGTTAACCAAGGTGATACAGTAACGATAAAAGTTCGTTACGAAAATAACAGCGACAAATCATACTCTGATGGAGTGATTGATATTTATCTACCAGATCAATATTCTTTTGATGCTAGTAATAAAGGAATCTATGACAAATTAGATCATGTTGTTTCAATCAGTTTGCGAGATTTCCCAGCAGGAGGTTTCGGAACTGCAGTTGTTTCTGTAAAAGCAACCGGTAAAGCAGGAGATTTGGACCAGGCAGTTAGTCAGGCATCTATGAAAATTGCAGGAGTCAGTCTAAAAGTAAGTGATATTGATGAATATGTAGCAGGATCAGGATCATCAGGAAGTATCCTCGGCGCATCTGCCAGCGGTACTGGATTTTTACCAGGTAGTTTGATTGGATGGATTGTACTGTTCATCATTCTGGCAGGTATTGTAATCGTTGGACGACGTTATTTCGTTAAAAAGGATTACTAAAACAAACTAACAGCTCTTGCTGTTTTTTTGTTTTTTTGATAGGATGGTCCCTGTAGGGAATAAAATGATTTCTTAGGAAATTGATTTATTGTTTACGTTCCCCTGTAGCTCAGCGGTAGAGCAATCGACTGTTAATCGATTGGCCGTAGGTT
>CAZSCW010000046.1:0-4041 GCA_964605495.1 uncultured Candidatus Saccharibacteria bacterium | reverse complement strand
CGTTATGATATGGCCAAAACCTGATAGTGTGAACATGTACATGCACATTATAGGTCTCAAATAAACCAAAGACGAAACAAAAGAGTTCGAGAAATGTGATACAAGTTGTAATGTAATTGAAACAAAAATACCCATAGAAATATGGGTATTTTTGTTTTAGTTTTTTAGGTTTGTTTTATTTTTATTTCTTACTTATAATAAAAATAGACATTGTTAATCTTTAAAATCTATACCATGGAAAAGTGTATCATTGATTTTAAACAGATAGCTCAGACATTAATGGCAATTACTTTTATATTTTTCTGCATACTTATGTTTATATCTTTTTTCATAAAAGATGACATTCCACCAGAAAATGATAAAACATTACCAGATAATTCTACAGATATCTAAAAAACACCTAATTTTGATTAGGTGTTTTTTATTTTGGTTGTTTTCTATGGTATACTTTTTCATATGATTATTCAGCCAACAAAAATTATTCCTCTTTTAGGTATTGGACACGGAATGACTATTCTTGATATTGGGTCAAGTATAGGGTTTTGGTCAAAACAAATTGCAGAGATTGTTGGTATGCAAGGAAAAGTTATTGCGGTAGACAATCACACAGAGATTATCCAACGATTAAATCATGATATTGCAGAATTTGGACTCACCAATATTCATGCAATAACAGGTGATATTCACAAGTTGTCAGAATTTCCAGTAAAAAAAGATTCTTGTGACAGAGTGTTGATAATTCGAATGGTATCTATTATAGAGGAAAGTTTAGAGCAAAAGATATTAGAATTGGTTGAATTTACTCGGGAAGACGGAAAAGTTATTATTATTGATGCAATGCATTATAAACATGAAATAGAAACTATTTTAGATAAACATACAGATAATATTGTTTATCAAGAAATTCCTGAAGTTGCACAGCGTACAGATGATTATTATTTTGGTATTACCATTGGTCGAGTTCAAAATTAACTAACTACTTTATATTGTATGAAAAAAGATTCAGATATTGTACAGACCGTAGTTTTGGTCGTATTTGGAATAGGGATAATTATTGGTGTATTATTCTTCTCTGGGAAAATTAAATTACCAGGGGATAGTAAAAAGGTTACTGGACCAACAGGGTCAGTGGTTGTTTGGGGTGTTTTGCCGTATGGACAGGTAAACAGTGTGTTTAACGGATTGCAGCAAAAATATGATGGGTTGAAATTGTCATATGTAGAAAAAAAACCAGAAACCATGCAGGCAGAATTAGTTGATGCTTTGTCATCTGGAAAAGGCCCTGATGTGTTTATGATGGCGCCTGGACAGGTAGCTGAAAATGTTAATCGACTGTATATGATACCGTTTACAGCATATTCAGAAGGTAATTTTCGGGCAACATTTGCAGATATTGGAGCTGATTTTTTAACTAAACAAGGAATCCTTGCGTTTCCGGTGTTTATTGATCCGATGGTAATGTACTGGAATCGTGATATTTTTTCCTCAAACTTTTTAGTTGAACCACCAAAAACTTGGGATGAATTGGCTCAAAAAGTTCCAATTATTACCCAGAAAGATGATGCTGGAAAAATTAACCAGACATTGGTAGCATTAGGTACTGCAAACAATGTATCTTATCCAAAAGATTTAATTGTGTTAAAAATGTTACAAGGAGGGAATTCACTCGTTCAATTTTTGGACACAAAATGGATCCCTGTGGTCAGTGAAAATGATGTGTTGGTGAATACTCTTTCTTGGTATACGAATTTTACTAATCCTACTGATCCAACTTATTCATGGAATCAATCTTTACCAAAAGATCGTGAGTATTTTATGGCAGGAAAATTGGGTGTTTATTTTGGATATCCAACAGAATATGAATCTATTCGACAGAAAAATCCTAACTTAAACTTTGCAATGGCGATGGTTCCGCAAATTAGCTCTACTGCCCGCAAAACAGATTATGGACGTGTATACACAATAGGTGTCAGTAAAATTACAAAAAACTTAAACGGGGCAGTTGGCGTTGTTAATTTAATAACCAGCAAAGAAACATTGCCGTTATTGTTAACAGGAACTTCGGAAACTTATTATGCACCAGCCAGAAAAGATTTACTGGCTGATAAACCACGTGACGATGCAAATAAATCCCTCATTTATAATTCTGCAATTATTAGTAAGGCATTTTTTGATCCAGATGCGCCAGAAACAAATCGTTTATTCGTAAATTCAGTTAATCAAATTAATGCAGGAACAAAAACAGTAAGCGGAGCATTGCAAAGTATTTCAGCAGGATTCCGAGATTTAACAGCAAAAGTTAAATTGCCGGATGTTTCTCCAATTCCGTAATTTTTTTTAAAATGTCACTAGTGGCATTTTTTTATTGATTTATGGTATAATTTTCACATGAAAAAACTAACTCGCCTTACTATTTCTGCGATAATATTATTTACCTTTTTTGGTGGGTTACTATCCCCAATAATTACCTTTGCTGCGATAGAGGACGTAAATAATCCAAAGGATTTAGCTCAATTAATGAACACAGATTTGGCAAATGCATCTACAAAGGGGGTTGTAGGTGATGTTGCTGTTGCAAAACTGAGAGTGACTAATTCAAACATTGCAGACACTTTTGCTAAATTTGATTTCACATTGACTGCAAATAAAAATACTTCATTTACTTCCAGTATGACTTCTGGAATGCTTGCAACATTACTTGATAGACGTGATGTATTATATATTAACAATTTTATTAAATCGGGTGAATCTAAAAGATTTAGCTATACATTTACTGATCTGAAACCAGGTACTAGGTATTATTTTCAACCAATAGATATACCAAACACTTTGAATTACCAAAGAGTTTACTTTACAACTACTGGAACTGCTGCAAATGATGGTAAGGAAACTACAGCGCCGGTTGCTGATCAAAAAAGTGCTTTAGTATTAAGTTTGTCCGAACCAACAGGTAAGGCTATTACTGCTGCACCAAACAGTAAGGTAAATGTAAGATTAAAAGGAAGTTTTATTACTAATTTAAATATGAAGGTGGGATTGGATCTTTATATAGGTACCAGTGCTTCTGACTTGAAAAGAGTAGGGCAAATATTTCCAGCTACTTTAGTTATCTCTAACAAGGAAACTCCTATTGATTATACTCAGAACGGACTAGATCCTGAGACAAAATATTTTTATCAAATCAAAGAAACCACCAAAAGTTTTGATGCCACACAGGTTCTTTCATTCACGACACCAGCAAGCGATAAGCGAGAAACCACAGCGCCAGTTGCTGATCAAAAAAGTGCCTTAACTATAAATCTTCCTATCCCAAGTACCGATTCAACGCCTCCTACTGTTATTTCAGTTGCTGATGCTGCCCGTGGTCCATACAATGCAATATTTAAAGGAACCTTTTCTACTACATTAAATATGCGGGTGGGATTGGATTTGTATATTGGAGATTCGGCAGGAAGTATGTTTAAAGTTTCTCCACCTCTATTTCCACAATCATTGGTGTATGCAGGTGATGAGCCAAAAACATTTAATTATGTACAATCACAATTAGCTCCAGGAACAACCTATTATTACCAAATTCGGGAAAGTACTAAAAATTTTGATGCAACACAGGTGAATCAATTTACAACACCCGGAACAAAATCAGGAGATGTCGCTCCGTTTGACCCAAATCAAGTAGGTGGAATTATCGATTATGCGTTCCCAACAGATTTAGGTGAACCTACAGGAACAGATTCCGGGCCAATAACCGATGCACCAACCCTTGTGCCATGTGGAAAACTATCTGATCAAAACGATCCAAAAGATAAGAATTGTAATTTTGGACATCTTGGGATATTAATTGGGAATGTAATTCAATTTTTACTAGTACTGTTAATACCTCTTACCGTATTGATGTGTGTGTATACTGGAGTCCAGATGATTTTGCATAGAAAAATTCCTGCTGATCTGGTGAAATATAAAAATCAGTTATTGAGAATTGGAGTCGGTTTGGCAGTAATGTTATTAGCATGGACAATCGTTGCAACATTGATGACATCATTA
>CAZSCW010000045.1:0-4045 GCA_964605495.1 uncultured Candidatus Saccharibacteria bacterium | reverse complement strand
AAACGATATGATGAAGATGAAAGTATTCATGCGCGCGTAAAAGAAATTGCCGATAATTTATATGGGAATATTGCGTCACCTGAACTTGATGTTTTTAATACATGTAAAAATTTCAACATAGAATACTTTGAACATATTGTCGGGCAACTTGGTTCGCATTTTGATTCATATATTTATGAAAGTGAATCTGGTGTTGTTGGTAAAAAAATAGTATTAGAAAATACTCCAGTGATTTTTACAGAAAGCGAAGGTGCAATTGTGTTTATTCCTGATGAATCCAAAAAGAATTTAAATACATCAGTATTTATTAACAGTCAGGGCAATCCAACCTATGATGCGAAAGATTTAGGATTACTCTCAATGAAATTTGAAAAACATCATCCAGATGTATCAATATTTGTAACTGATCACGAACAGGTTCCTCATTTCAATATTGTCCTGGATGCGGCAGAGAAAATAAACTCAGAATGGAAAGAAAAAAGTATCCATGTTCCACATGGTCGTATGTCGTTCAAAGGTCAGAAAATGTCATCACGATTAGGTGGGGTGCCACTGGCAGCAGATATGATCGATGCAGTTTCAGATGAAGTTTTAGAAGTTTCTGCAGGACGTGATATTGATGAGAAAACTAAAAATGATATTGCGATTGCTGCAATTAAATTCTCGATTCTGCGTGCAAAGCCTGGAATGAATATCAATTTTGATCCGGAAACTAGTTTGTCATTCGAAGGGGATTCCGGTCCATATTTACAATATACTCATGCACGAATCCAGACATTGATTGAAAAAGCAAAAGAGCAGGGGATTATTGCGGAATTGAAATCAGGTGTTGAAATTTCAGAACTTGAGAAAATAATGTACCGATTTCCAGAGGTTGTAGAGCTTGCGATTAAGGAATATGCACCAAACTATATTGTGACGTATTTACTTGAAATTGCTCGATCATTCAACTCATTTTATGGATCGTATAAAATTATTGATACAGATAATAGGGAGGTTTCCGCGCATCGTATTGCAATCGCCAGATCAGCTCAAATCATCATAAAAAATGGTCTGCATATGTTAGGTATTAGTGCGCCAAATCGAATGTAATATTGTTTTTTAAAATAACACCTGAAAAGGTGTTATTTGACGTCTACGTTATTATGTGATATTGTGTAGATAAATATTGTAAACTAAATAAAAAAAGAATATGAAGCAATTAAGAAAAGTAGTAGGGTATTATTTTCGAGAATCCACAGGATATCGAAATTTCGCACTAGGTGCGATTATTTTTTATGCGTTAGGTTTCAGTTTAACTGAGCTTGCCCGACCATATGTGTTTAAGACGATTATTGATGATTTGACCAAGTTGAGTATAACACCACTACATGCGGTTGGATGGTTTTTACTGGTGAATATTAGCTTTAATATATTTTTGCGAACAGCAGATTATAATATGGTTAAATTTCAATCCAGTATGATCCAGGTACTCTTTGGGTCATCAGTTAGTACTATGCTGAAACATTCATCTAATTTTTTTGCTAATTCATATGCAGGGAAATTAGTTGCACGGGTACGCAGGTACAGTAATTCGTTTGAAACATTGTTTGATGAATTAGTCTATCGCGTGTTAGTAGTAGCGCTGTATGTGGTTGGGATAACAATTATCTCATTTTCACTTCACTTTTATTTAGGATTGATTGTATTTTGTTTTATTTCAACAATGTTGATTATTTCATTTTACTTTTTCAAGAAAAAATTAGTGTTGGATGAAAAAGCTGCAGCAAGTGAATCAGGTATCACTGCATCGTTGTCCGATATTATTGGAAACGTTCAGACGATTCTTTATTTTGGAAAGAGAGAGCAGGAATTTCAAAAATTTCAAGGCGTTGTTTCCATTCATTCGTCTAATTTATTTAAGACCTGGATTTTTGGTAATAACGCAAGGATTTTGAAAGCAACACTTGCAACCTCATTTGAGGCTGTGATGGTGTATTCATTGGCAAAATTTTATATAGCCGGTGAAATCTCTATTGGTACAGTGTCACTGTTTATCAGTTACATGGTATCGATTGCAAACGTTATGTGGTCATTGGATGGGTCACTTAAAAATATCTCAAAAGCAACCGCTGATGCGATTGAAATGATAGATATTTTTGAAACACCAATAGAAATCAACGATATAGTTTCAGAGAGTGAAATATCTACAGGGAAAGTGGTTGAAAGGCCTTCTATTATTATTGAAAACATATCATACACGTATCCAAATGGAAAAGCGTTGTTTGATAATCTGAGCGTTACTATTCCATCAGGCCAAAAGGTTGGTGTATGTGGAACAACAGGTGCTGGAAAAACTAGCTTGGTAAATCTGATCTTGCGAAAAATGGACACCACCGGCGGGCGGATATTATTGGATGAAAAATCCGTAAAAGAAGATTTCCCACAAGATGCATTAAAAGAATTCATTGCATATGTTCCTCAAACGATAGAGCTGTTTAATAGAACTATCATGGAGAATATTAGATTTGCAAAACAGGATGCAACTGAAGAAGAGATTATTCAAGCTGCAAAACGTGCAAAAATTCATGATTTTATCATGTCGAAAGACGATGGATATCAGACCATGGTTGGTGAAAAAGGAACCAAATTATCTGGTGGTCAGGCACAGCGTATTGGAATCGCTCGAGCTATTTTGAAAAATGCTCCGATACTCATATTAGATGAAGCAACCTCAGCACTGGATGTGATCACTGAAACTGAAATCTTAGAAATACTTGAAAAGGAATTTGTAGGGAAAACAGTTATTGTAATCGCACATAGATTATCGACTATTAGAAATCTAGACAGAATTTTGGTATTAGATAATGGTCATGTTGCACAGGATGGTACTCATCAAGAGCTATTAACTCAAAAAGGACCGTACGCAGATTTAATTTCTGCAGGTGAACATGGAACCAATCATATTGCGGACGAAGAGACAATTAAATATAGTAATTAAAAAAAGTAAGACTACCAATACTGGTAGTCTTTTTATGTAACAAAAAACCGCCATAAGGCAGTTTTTTGTTACGCGACTTACGCAGCGTTGTTGAATTCACGTCGTGGTCGTTCTTCACGTGGTTGAGCGATTGCAACACGAATGATGCGACCGTCTAATTCAGTATCGTTCAATTTAGCTACTGCTTCAGCTGCTGCTTCTTCAGTTGCCATTTCTACGAATCCGAAACCTCGTGAACGTCCTGACATTTTGTCTTTGATAACACTTGCTGATTTTACTTCACCGATAGTGGCAAAGTAAGCTCGCAATGTATCATCAGTAGTTGCCCAAGCGAGGGAACTAACGTACAAATTGTTTTGCATAATGATAGGAGATTCTCCAGATAATACTCGACCGTATTTAGCACTTACGTTTTCACGGTCGGGCATAAAATACATAGCGGCAGTATCGCATGATTTATATTTTTATGCAAGTTAGCGTTGCAGGTGTGCAATTTCGTTTAAAATATCTTCACGTCCTTCACGATAGGCTTGCTGGATCATATCCTTTATCTGTACAGGGTTTCGGGCTCCTTTGACTTGAAACTGTTCTATTTCACTGGCAGTTTGGATCAAAACATTACCAATACCTAGCATTGTTTCAATAAAGCCAGATTCCTCGATTGTGATATCTTGTATTCTATCAAGTGATAATGTTGAAACTCGTCGAGAGAACAGTGCGATTTGTTCCACATCGACAAGTCGTTCGTTAGTTAAAATCCATGTGTCGAGCATAAAATCCGTCCATTCAATAAAAAATCCAATCCAAAGTATTATTAAAAATCCAAGATACAATGTCATTCCGAATCCGCCAAAACTCCCAGTACTATCACCCAGAAAAGGTGATGCAATCGCTGGTAATAGTGCGAGAATCGCATATTTTGCAGCAGAAACCCATAGGTAAAATGGATGTTTTCTAAAAATAGCAATCACATGTTCGTTTGGTCCAAGTTGAAAAGTCGTCATACAATTATAAATTAGAAATATTGGTAAACAGAGCCATAATGAGAACTGCAAGTCCGACCAT
>CAZSCW010000044.1:0-4105 GCA_964605495.1 uncultured Candidatus Saccharibacteria bacterium | reverse complement strand
ATGAAGTAGTTTTTTGTTTAAAATACTGTTTTTATTTACTAAATAATTTAACGAACCATCCAAAGAAACTAAACGCTTTTTCATGAGTAGTAACAAAATCATCTACTTTTTGTTGTTCAGTTTGTAAAGTTTCAACTTGTTGAGTCAGTGCATCTTTAACTTCTGGAGTTGCTGCCTGTTCTGCAAGTGTTTGTAATTTAGTAATACGTTGTTCTGTATTTGCTAATTCACTTCTGATTTTACCAATATTTTTATAGTCAGAACCTAAAAATAATGTTTTAACTTTACTGCGGCTTTTAACCTTATCAATTGCATCTGCAACTGATTCATCTAACACATGTTGTTGTTTTGCAATTTCACGTACTTGTTCACCAATTTTTTTATCTGAATCCGCAACTTTATCAAGTCCTTCTACAAATTTTGCAACAACACTTTTGTGTTCTGTTCCTGTGATGTTTTTAACTTCATCTTTCCCAGAATCATCATTTTGATCTTCAATCTTACCATCATTATCGTTATCTGAATCTTCGCCTTTAATATCATCATCTCCATCATTGTCGTTCTCTTGCTCGTTTTCGTTTTCACTATCTATACTATCTTCCTGCTCTCCTGAATCTCTTGAACTTACTTCTTGTCGTTCATTTTCTGAACGATCACCGTCTTTCGCAAACACGTGAGCCGATGGTGTAACTGAGACAATTAACGCAAGGATAAATAATAAACTTTTTAATGATTTTTTCATAAATATAATATATAGGCTATTTAACTAATAACACCCCTATTATACACTAAAATCCTCCATAATAGTCAATACTTAAAAAACTGTTATTTTAAAAACTTTTTATCACGTAATAATGTATGGTACCCAATAGCAAATCGGTGTGATTCATTATTAGCAAGTAAAATATCTTTTTTATATTTTTTAATAAGTGTTTCATCACCAATAATTGCCTTTGGTTTATGTCGATGATCTTTTACTACCGCTACCAATTTCACCTGTTTTCTAATTCCTATTTTTTTTAATAATCTATCCGCGTGATTATAGTGGGTTTGTCCACCATCTACTACTATCATGTCTGGTAATGACCATTCAGCATGTGCGTATCGACGCTCTATAATTTCTGATAGATTTTCCAAATCGTGCACAGAGCCATCTGCGCGACCTCTGATTTTGAATTTTCGATAACTGGTTTTATCTGCATACCCGTTTTCAATTACCGTCATAACACCAACTGTGTTTTGCCCTGACATATGGGCAATGTCATAACTCTCAATACGAAAACTATCCAAAGGTTGATCCTCATAAAAATCACGTTTGATTAAATTAATATCATTAATATGTTCTAATGCCCACATTTGTCTTTTTATCATTTCAGCCTCTTCAAATTGTAAATTCTTTGCATATTGATTCATTTTCTTTTTTAAATCACTAATAATCCCCTTTTTATTGCCTTTAAAAAATTGAACAATATGTTTTATTGTTTCAATATAGGTCTTTTGAATTTCACTATTAGTATGATCTGGTGATAATTGTAACTGCTGATAAAACCGATCATGTGTCGGATTAGTACTTTTCATATCGCGAAAAGGGAAAATTTTTCGGAGTATCCGCATTCCAGCTAATAATGACGAGAAGCTTGGAAATGGTCCAAAGGTATACTTGATTTTGATTGATAGTGCATCCAATTGTTTTTGAACCTGTAATGTTCGTCCACGGATAGTCCCCACACGAGGAAAAGGTTCGTCAGTAATAACCACATAGGTAAAACTTTTATTGTCTTTTTCTTTTACATTATATTTTGGTTGATGTTTTTTTATGAGATTTGCCTCAAGCATCAATGCCTCGAGCACTGTATCTGTTGATTCATATTCAACATGATCAGATATCATCACCATATCCAAAATAGCTGGACCACGAGTTTGGATCAAGTCTTTTGCGAAATAGCTACGTACACGATCACGTAATGATGTTGCTTTTCCGATATACAGAATTTCCTTCCCTTTTTTCCAAAAATAAACACCAGGGTTGTCGGGTAGATTCATTTTTTTTAAATCTTGACTTTTCATTATATAGATGTTATCATATTTCCAAATTAAATCAATTACATATGGAATATTTCTCAATTTTTTATTGGAGCACGTTAGGGATATTTATTGCACTAATAACAGTATTTCTGCCTTCTCTGTTTCTCCTGAAATTTTATATGGTCATCCGTGAACCATATGCGCGCAAATATTATGATTCCGAAGATTTTGAAGAAAAACCTGAGGTATTAAAAGAAATGCTCGATGAACTACATGATTATCTTTATCGCAATGAAGAGTATGAGCAGGCATCTGAAATAAAAAAGATTATCATAAAATTCCAACAGCAAAAACTATCAATCCCTGATGTTTTTGACAAGGTCATCCTCCAAACATATATCGTTGGGGCTGGTGATATGCATCCATATCCCGATAGAAATCCTCAAACACTAAACACTTATTCTGATAATGGGGACACTGATACTGAATACGGTTTTCTTAATGTAAAAATTGAAAACAAATTCAGTATCAAGGAAATTCTAAAACGAATATTCTTTAGTTAATACAAAACCCACACAGATCTGTGTGGGTTTTCTTTAAAACAATTTTATAACATCTTTTACGGTTACAAATATCATCAATGCAATAAGGAGGAAAAATCCAATTGTGTTTACCCATTGAACTATGTTTGGATTAATTTTTCGTCGTGTAATTGCTTCAATGGCAACTATTACGATTCGTCCACCATCCAATGCTGGAAACGGTAATAAATTTAATACCGCAAGGTTTATAGAAATCATGGCTGTCAGTAATATTACATAGACTGCACCAATTTTTTGTGCATCACCCACTACTGATACCAAGCCAACAGGACCTGTCAGATTTGCCGTATCTGCGTGCCCGCGGAACGCATCACCAATTAATTTACCGAATGCATGAGCGGTTTGTTTTGTAACACTCCATGTATTTATTAATCCACTTTTAATCGATGAGAAAAATCCTTCACGATACATACCAACCTGGTCAACTGAAACTCCAATTGCTGGATAATCACCTACCAATCCAGTCTCTGGAATAATTAAGTAATCAACCATACTTTTATTCATTTTTTCAACCTGTAAATGAACTGGTGTATTTTCTGGTATTGACCGAATTGTTTTTGTAAAATTATCTGCCGATAAATCAGCCCCTGTGATCGTTGCATCTAATGATTCAAGCTTGATTACCTTATCCCCTGCAACTAATCCGGATTTTGCAGCTGGAGAGTCCGGCATCACTTGCAATACGGTTAACTGTGGGTTGATAACTTGGTCTGGATGATCCACTCCAGAAACTGCTGTTGGAGCACCAATCATAAATGAAATAGAAAACAAGAACCAAGCAAACAAAAAGTTCATAGTAACACCAGCAATCAAAATAAAAATCTGTTGCCACCATTTTTTAGCACCCATACTACGTTTATAATCTGGATCCTGTTCGCCATCCTGTAATGAATCCTCACCATAAATTTTTACAAATCCACCAAACGGAATCCAGTTTAATGTGTAATCAGTCCCATTTCGAGAAAATATTTTTTTAGCACGCGGCGGAAACCCCATTCCAAATTCATCAACACGTACACCAAAAAACTTTGCAACAGCAAAGTGTCCAAGTTCGTGCACAAACACGAGCACTCCAAGAATAAGTAAAAATAAAATTATAGTCATAATGATTATACGGTCATAATATCAACTTCTTTTTTCTGGAATAATGATTCTAATCGCCCATTGATATCGTCTACTAACTTTTGCAATTCGTCCTTTGCTCGGAATTTATCATCTTCTGAAAAATTTCCAGCTTTTTCTGTTGCATCAATATCTTTATCAACACGCTGTCGCTCCATGCGAACTGACACTCGGGCTTCTTCCAATTTTTCTTTTACTAATTTTACAACAACTCGTTTACTTTCCTCTGTTAGTTGTGGAATAGTTGCACGAAGACCGTTTCCATCAGCAACAACCGACAATGGAAGGCCTGATTCACGAATTGCCTTTTCAATATCCTTTACAATATTTTTATCCCAAGGAGAAATACGAAGCAC
>CAZSCW010000043.1:0-4117 GCA_964605495.1 uncultured Candidatus Saccharibacteria bacterium | reverse complement strand
CGTGCACGATCACCTGCACCATCAACTTTTAATTCTGTAAAGAATTTATATACGTTTCCTGATGCTACCCAGTTCTGATAATTTTTTGGGTCAAGTTTTGTACTAATATCTGCATATGACATAGCCACAGAAAGTACTCGTTGAATTTCTCTACTTAATACATCTTTTGATGTATTTTGATCAGGAGTAATATTTTGTACCTGTAGCAATACTTGATTAGCAAGAGTTCTATTGTAAAAATCGGTAGCCCACAACTGATTTGCGCGTGATAATTGATCTATTCCTGTTGATCGATCATTCACTGAAAACGAACGCAAACCTGAACTATATGCAAACACTGAAGCGGTTTGACGAACAGTAATATAGACAAAAGCTCCGCCGATGAAAATCAATACCAAAATACTGAGAATACCAAAGAAACTAGTTCGAGGATCGTGAACAAAATGAATACGACGAGTTTCTTCGTCAGAATGATTAATACTCCACAAACCTCCGAGGAATACCATCCATAATACCAATAGACTAATTCCTGGGTAATCAATAACAGTAATAAATGATAACAGTAATGACCCGACAATAATTAACATTCCTGTAAATCGCTCAGCAGAATCCTCGAAACCGTTTTTAAATAATTTAATGTATTGCCCAATTAATAGTAGCAACAACACTAAACACACTATGATTCCCAATATTCCGGTCGTAGCTAATACCGTAGAAACGAAACTATAGCCGGTTGAAAATTCTACTGCACCTGAATCTGTGCCTGACAATGCAACAGGTTTAACCTTGTTCCATAAATGACTAAAACTATTTAATCCACTACCTGTAATTGGGTTTTCACGAAGAGATACTACTCCAGCACTTACTGTCGCAGTAATATTTGGATAAATTTCATTATAAGTCATTGGTCGAACTTTTGATAAAGGTGATGTAATTACACTACCAAACAAAAATCCAACTAATATAACAATGAATGTTATTAAACTATACCAAGGAGCAGGTCGCCCTTTTTCATATGATGCTTTTTCAGAATTCCAATAAGCAAGTGAGAATATATAAATAGAGATAACAATTAATATTGCTCCAGCTAATACCCACACCCATGAAATATTAGATAGGAAAAGACCAATAAGAGCAAACCCTCCTACGGTAAAAGTAATCCACTTTGCAGCTTTTACAAATTTACCCATTTCTAAACAAACTACCGCTAAAACAACCATAAGTAATGAGTACAGTGCAAAGTCAGTCCAAGAACCAACCAGTGATGACGTTAGGGTATTAAAAAACCCAAATGACATAAACGCTGGACCAAAAATAATCCGCAATACGATGTGAATGAAAGTAATAATGTAGACACCAGACATCACTAACAAAATCCCAAGAATATGTGAGAATTTTTTAATTGCAACACTGGAAACATAAAATATAACTACCAGTGAAAATAACAATGCAAAAGATGGAGCTTCACCTAATGTACCAAACAGCGCATTCCGTGGCGCTGAAGCAAATAAAGAAGAAACAAGCATCACTAATAGAAATGCAAACAACGCCCAAGATGTTTTTTTATCAGGCAGTGAAAAATATCCATTTTTAAGTGATTGCACTGCAATAATAATTAAAAGTATTCCTGCAAAAATAGGAACTAATAAATTTTTAATAAACAACCCATTAATACCGAACAATGGGAAAAAGCCAACAGAAACAACTGTTATAATTACAAGTAAAGATATAAAGAAAAACTGTGAATTAGTTTCTGGTGATAATTTTGCTATACCATCCACAATTTTATTTGAAACACTACGGAATATTTTTTTGAACATATGCTGTTATTATAATCCTTCTAAAAATATTTGTGAAGTGAGCAAAAACAAAACTATCCATACAACATAGTATGGATAGTTTGTCGAGAGTATTATTAGATAACAATACTAATAATTTTTCCAGGAATGTAGATGATTTTTTTAACTTCTCCACCAGCAATCCATTTTTGAACTTCTGAAATTGTCATCACTTGTTTTTTTACGTCTTCCTCTACTGCATCTTTCTGTATGGTAATTTCTGCTCGTACTTTTCCATTAACTTGAATACCTAATGTCACCATATCGTCAATTACTTTTTGTGGATCAAATATTGGCCATGATGTTGTATGGATACTTTCTGAATTTCCAAGATCATTCCACAACTCCTCGCTCATATGCGGTGCAAATGGTGCAAGTAATTGGAGTAATAATAGATATTCAGATTTTGAAATTGATTCCTGTTTATCCCAATGATTCACTAATACCATCATTTTTGAAATCGCAGTATTGAATTTGTATTCTTCAATATCTTCGCCAATTCCTTTTACAGTTTTATGAACCAAATCTGATTCCTCATTATTAGTATCACTTATTTTTTCTTTTGCTTTCCATACACGTTCCAGGAACCGTCGTACACCAACAACTCCGTTCGGATCCCATGGATAATTTGTCGTTACGCCGTATGGTCCCATGAATGCCAGATATAAACGAACAGTATCCGCACCTAATAATTCTACAATTTCGTCCGGATTAATAACATTACCTTTTGATTTTGACATTTTATTTCCATCGGGACCAAGGATCAAACCACGGTTACGACGCACGATATATGCTTCAGATTCTTTTACCAGCCCCAAATCATACAATGCCTTTGTCCAAAAACGTGAATATAATAAGTGCATTGTTGTATGTTCAGCACCGCCCATATACAAATCAATTGGCATCCATGCATCGCGAGATTTCTCGCTTGCAAATGTTTCTGAATTTTTTGAATCTAAATATCGGTAAAAATACCATGACGAATCAACGAATGTATCCATAGTTTCTACCTCTGGTCGCCATCCTTTCCCAAATATTTTTTCAGTTCGTTCAATTAATTCCTGACTACGTGCCAACGGCGCTGTCCCGTCTGGTGTATGATCAACATCAGTTGGTAGTACCCATGGTAGATGTTCATCTGGAATCGGATGTGCGTTTCCTTCCGGATCATACACGATTGGAATTGGCGTTCCCCAATATCGTTGTCGTGAAATTCCCCAGTCGCGTAATCTGTAGGTGTTTATTAGTTTTCCACCAACAAATTCAGTGATTTTTTTCTTTGCTTCCTCTGAAGTTAAACCACTGAACTGATCAGAGTTCACCAGAGCTCCTTCTTCTGTAAAAGCTTTAGGGCCGTTCAAATACGATTCAAATATCCATCGATGATTTTCCCAATTGATTGTTTTTAATACATCATCTTTAGGTATCTTTACCAGTGTATGCAACCCTTCATCAATTTCTGACTTGTCTTGTTCTAAATCATTTAAGACAACTTCGTAAGCGGTCCCCCAAGAAGACTGGTTACGATTTTTTACTGAATGATAGCCAGTTGTAGAGACATAAAGACTAACATGTTCCTTTATTTCAAAGTTTTTAAATCCAGTCTCCTCAACAATCTCGCGAATTAATGCCTGTATATCAGTCTCTCCTTCTTCTACTCCTCCTCCAGGAAAATGAATCTTACCTTCGAGATCTTTAATCAAATAAAAATTTCCTTCTTTATCGCGAATAATTGGATCAACTACTTTTCTAATTTTATGAGGCAGACCTTCCTTGTAATCTTGTGTATCAAGAAGCTTTGAAACAACATATTTTATCGGTAAATCATATTTCTGTGCGAACTCAAAATCTCGCTCATCATGTGCAGGAACTGCCATCACCGCACCTGTTCCATATCCTGCCAATACATAATCCGCAATCCACACTGGGACCTGTTCATTGTTTGCAGGATTCGTTGCAAAAATTCCTTTCAGTTGGACCCCTGTTTTTTCTTTTGACTGTTGACGATCGAGTTCTGATTTTTTCTTGGTGTCAAAAATATATTGCTGTACCTCATCCCAATTTTCAACACTTGATTTTAGTTCTTGGATTAATGAATGTTCCGGGGCAAGTACTACATAGGTCACACCAAATAATGTATCCGCACGTGTAGTGAATACTTTTATTTCATGGTCTGTTGAAAGTTTAAAGGTTATTTCACTTCCCTCACTTCGTCCAATCCAGTTTTTCTGAGATTCCTTGATAGCATGTGGCCAGTTTAATCCGTCCAGATCATCAAT
>CAZSCW010000042.1:0-4215 GCA_964605495.1 uncultured Candidatus Saccharibacteria bacterium | reverse complement strand
ACTTGTTTATATTTAATTGAATCCCATTCAGCAGTTTGCGCATCTTTTTCTCGGTCTGATGAAAAGGCACACATACGATTAAATTCAGCATAATCATCTGGGGCAACCTTTGTTCCGTCGATGGTCATTTGCAGTAATCGATGCACCATGACGTCAGGGTAGCGACGAATAGGTGAGGTAAAGTGCGTATAGTAATCAAACGCAAGTCCAAAGTGTCCAATGTTAGTGGTTGAATAAATCGCTTTTGCTAAGCTGCGCACTATGGATGATTGAATCGTGTCACGCGCTGTATCGTTATCTACTGCATCCAGGATGGCTTGTAATTCTTTTGGTGGGATAATTCCATCCTTAATTGTTACGATATATCCTAGTGTTTTTAAAAATGTTTGTAGGTCTAATACTCGATCTGGCGCTGGTTTATCATGGATTCGGTATACTGCAATTCCTGCAGATTCTTTCCCTGATAATTTGATAGCTACAGCACGGTTAGCAGCCAGCATCCATTCCTCGATCATCCGCATAGTATCGATACGCTTTTTGATCATTACACGGATTGGCACACCTGCTTCGTCCAGGATAAATCGTACTTCATCTGCATCCATGGAAAGTGCACCTTTTTTATAACGTTCTTCTGTATATATTTTTGAAATACGCATTAATGACTCCAGTTCGGGATAGAATAAACCAGTTTTCGCGTCAATAATTTCCTGAGCTTCTTCATAAGTGAATCGTTTATCAGAGCAAATAATCGTTCGCCCAAACCATTGATCTGTAATTTTTCCGCTTTCTTCATCGATAGTGAAAATAGTAGAAAATGCGAGTTTGTCCTCATCTTGGCGGATAGAACATAATTCGTTTGAGAGAACTTCTGGGAGCATTGGGATTACACGGTCAACTAAATATACTGATGTGGTGCGTAATTTTGCTTCTTCATCCAGTGCTGTTCCAGGTTTCACATAAAAAGAAACATCAGCAATATGAATTCCAATCTCGAGAGTTTTATCATCAATTCTTTTCCATGATAATGCATCATCAAAATCTTTTGCATCAACAGGGTCGATGGTGAATGTGGTTGTTCCACGCATATCACGTCGCTTTGAAATTTCGTCTGCTGGAATTCCTGATCCATGTAATACTTGCGCCTCTTTCTCTACTGCATCTGGGAATGCACGATCGAAACCTTTTTCCATCACAATAGACATGATTTCAGTATCACTTTTTCCTGCCTCACCAATGATTTGTTTTAATGAACAGGTTGGGATGTCTCCTGACCATTCACCAAGAGCTACCAGAACTTTTTTATTTTTTGCTTCAGTAATATTTTCAGGAACTGGTGTTACGCGCATTTCTGGTTCCTTTGGATCAGTTGGCTGGAAATAATACCAGTCTGCTTTTTGAACAATGATACCAGCGTACGCAGTTTTTCCACGGCGAACGATACGGGCAACTTCACCGGTACCTTCAGTTTTTGATAAGACTTTTATTTCAACCAAATCACCATTAATTGCATGTGCTGCATTATGATGAGTTTCTACCATTACTACGAATTTTGAATCGCGATGAGTAACGAACCCGATTCCATTTTTACCAACTTTAAAAATCCCTTCAAATGATTCAGGGATCATACCAGTTACTTTTGAGTTATCAAGCAAGGGTTTTTGTGTGTCACGTCTGCGAGATTGGAAAATAGTTTGTTTCTTTGATCCATCTGTTGATCGCAGAGGGTAATGCTTTTTCTGGTTATTAGAATCAGAACTGTTTTTTTGAGGTGTCATATATAAATATAAAATACCATAAATAATGTATTTTTGCGAGATCAATTGACAATATGTTTAAACGGGGTAGGATGATATAAACAATCAAAAAAAGGATATATGGGAACGAGAAAAAACAACCAAAAAAGTTATTTACTAGATTCTAAAGGAAAACTAGATCCAGGTGCTGTTCGGGCATATATACATATGCTGGCACATTCTGATTATTTTTCAGAGAATATTATTTTTGCATTAATAGTTATCTTTGTGTTAGCGGTAGTAGGTTGGGGGATTGTATTTTTCCTTGGATTTACCGCTTTATATCTAATCATTGGATTTCTCTTTGCATGCTGGGTAATTGTTCGAGTTTAATTATTACCTAAACCACACCTTTAAATTGGTGTGGTTTTTATTTTCTTGACATATTTTTTAATCTGGTTATAATGTACATCCGTTCTTTTTAAAATTTAAAACCAAAAAACAAACCTAGATTATGTTAGTAGACACATTACCAGAAAAACAACAGACAACCACACAGGAACAATTATTTGTGCCTAAAATGAAAGTAGCCCAAACAACTCAACCAAAAAATGTCGAATACGAAACTTCGATATTTGAAAAAATTCTGGTGGATTACTTCCTCACATTTGGAGCTTGGGCATTACGCCCTAAAAACCTTGAACGTATCATTGTGTACGGATCCTGTACCTTATTTTTTATTGTTATTGGTTTATTATCCGTCTATTTGGCTGGATTTGGATCAGAATATCAATAGGAAATGTCAGTGTAAAACAACCCACACGGGAATCGTGTGGGTTTTCTTGACTTTATTTGGTAATTTTGCTACTATCTTGTCATTATGTTAATGATGCGATTACAACGAATTGGACGAAAAAATGAACCACATTTCCGTGTGGTAGTTACTGATAAACGAAATGCTCCAAAATCTGGAAAATTTCTTGAAGTTATTGGATCTTACAATCCAAAAGCAGGGGTAGTAGTATTTGATGCTGAAAAAACAAAAACTCACTTGAAAAACGGAGTTCAACCATCAGCCACTGTTCATAACTTCCTTTTGAAGCAAAAATTAATCGAAGGGAAACCAATAAACGCTCTTCCTAAAAAAGCTTCAACTACAAAACGAAAGGACGCAAAGAAAAAATAAAAAATACCAGAAATGGTGTTTTTTATTACAAATGAAAATTTAGACTTTGTCAGTATTGTTATTCATTAGGAGTATGATAATTTTGTGAGGAAGGGAAATATGATAATTCGAACATGCCCTGTATTTAGCAGATAATCAGATATGATATTTATGAATGATTCAGTTATTACTTATTTAGAAACCGTAGTGAAAGGCTTGGTAGATCATCCAGAGGATGTAAAGGTTACTAAAACTGTTGACGAAATGGGAGTACTCATGACTCTTGATGTAAACCAGACAGACATGGGACAAATCATCGGACGAAAAGGAGCAACTGCAAAAGCTATCCGAACACTGCTCCGTGTTGCCGGAATGAAAAACAATGCGCGTGTGAACATGAAAATTAATGAACCATTGGGACGCCCAGCGTCAGTCAGTGCGGCTGATATGGATGCAGCTATTGATGATTTAAAAGCAGATTTAGATTAAAAATAAAACCACCCACGGGTGGTTTTATTTTTGACAATTTATGAAACATATGTATAATTAACAATAACATTTTTTCAAAACTAAATAAAAAAGAAAGCATGAAAAATAATAAAAAAGGAAATATTATCCTGAATCTCGCAATACCAAAAAATTGCTCAAAAGAAGCTCAGGTATTTTTTGAATTTTGTGTTGATAAGTTTGGCGGAAAATCAGATTTATTTAGAGTACCTAGTCTTGATGATAATCAACTAGATATTCTTGCTGATGAGTTTCTTAAGAAAATTAACAAACGAAAGGAAAAAAATACACCAAAATACAAAGAGATTGGTGATGTACTTTTCGAAAGAGATTTTCGTCCGATTAAAATTAAATTTTCAATCAGTGGTTCTTTAGAGGGTATAAGATACCTTTTCGAAGGAATCGAATTTGCGTTTATCTCAGAAAGAGAAATTGGTGACACAGAATATAATTTGCTTGGGAAATTTTTTATTAGAAAAATGTCTCAACTATTTAATGTATGCAATCAACATGAACAAGACTTAGAGCGTCAAAGAGCAAGAAATGAGCTCCTTTTTAAGAAGAAAGATGATATTAACTATAATTCTTCTGCAAACTATTTCATATACGAACGTTAGTAGGTGGTATTATTATAGATTTATAAAACGCAATATATTATTGCGTTTTTTTAATGGTTTTAAAAATGACACCAGAAAAGCCGCCTTGCGGCGACCGATCTAGAAAACGTTTGTTGATATCGTAAAGATTTCATTTCGAAGTCCTCACTCACAATGGCAGTATAGCATAATGCGTTTTAAAAGTCAAGCAAAT
>CAZSCW010000041.1:1816-4357 GCA_964605495.1 uncultured Candidatus Saccharibacteria bacterium | reverse complement strand
CACGGACAGTTTTACCCGTCGACAGTTTAGTAAACTGTTGATTTAAACCACTCATCCAATCCTCCTTGTGTTTATCTAATTGTAATTGAGAGGATTCGGCCACCCTCATGGATTTTTATTTCGCAATGCTCATAAAAATCTCATTCGCTCGGCCCCGTCGCTCGCGACAAAATTCTCGTACCTCGAATTTCGTAAACCGCTCGCTCTTTTCTCACCCTCTGTCTCCCAGAAAAACAATACTTGCACTGATGCTCCGCATCAGGCATGTTTGTTTTTGCGGAGACGAGAGGATTCGAACCTCCGAGGGCTTTAACACCCTGCCTCTTTAGCAAAGAGGTACGTTAGACCACTCTGACACGTCTCCATTTCTTAAACATTGCTAATCTAGCACAAAATATAAAATAAAAAAAGTGGGTTATGTAATTATCCAGGAGATAGGTACTTGCATCGTTTTTCAAACATTGTATACTGGTTCCATATGGCATACCGAATATTAATTGTAGAGGACGATGATTTTCTACGATCATTGGCAGTAACAAAATTAACAGCAGAGGGTTTTGCGATGGAAACTGCAGCATCAGGTGATGAGGGCTTACAAAAAGCTATTGCAACACCGCCAGATCTTATGATTTTGGACTTGATGTTGCCACAACTTTCAGGATTTGAAATTTTGGCAAAAATTCGCGCAAATGAATCAACTAAAAAAATGAAAATAATTGTATTTTCAAACCTTGGGGAAGAAGCAGATATTAAAAAATGTTTAGACATGGGGGTGAGTGAATATTTAGTAAAAGCAAACTTTACATTAGATGAGTTGGCTGAAAAAATTAAAACAGTATTAGGTAAATAAAAAACACGACTTATATTAAGTCGTGTTTTGCTATGTTATTGATTAAACATACCACAAGAGGCCTGCACATCGAATCCTACTTTTTGAATTAAATTAATCCGAGCAGTTGGTAGCAGTTGTTGCATTAATTGCATATTACGTGTAATGATTTTTTTGTCAGGCTCTTTACCTTGTTTTTCGGAAAATGAATTATAACGAACAATATTTACATTTACTTTGAGTCCGGCTGTATTAATGGCATTACAAAGCTCTGTAACAGATGCAACACTATCATTTTCGTGCTCAATAAACGCAAAATGAATTTTGGGAATTTTCCCAGAATACTGTTGCCAATCTACTAACATTTGTAGGGACTGTTTTACTGGCAGTGATTTTGGTAACCAACGTTTTCTAAATTTCTCATCAACACTGTAGATTGAATAGTATAATTCTGGCTTAATTCCAGGAAAAATGTTTCTCAATTGTTTACCGTCTAATGTTTTTGGCATGATGGTTGAAATGTTGAACTGCGGAATCAACGAACGTTCGTATGCCAATCTTTGTAATTTTGAAAGAATTGCATGACTGTCAGACAATAGATATGGATTTACCAATGCCTCACCACGAGCCATAAAATTAAAATTAACAACTTCTGCACGAGGTGCGTTTTTGTCATACCACTGGAGTACTGTTTCTGCCTGTTTAATAAATTGTTGTGGTGTTACGTCGACAAGTTTAGTTTCACCCATTGCTGTCAGGTGACACATTCTGCAAGCTTGGACGCAACCTGTTTGTGATGATAGATATACAACAGCATACCAATCTTTTCTCCGGACATAACGTGCTTCTATTTTTCCTGCAAAATTACCAGTAGTATTAAAATTAATCGAATGATCGTCTCGGCTTTGTAATATTTGTTTTCCCATATTAAATTCTTTTGTTTAACTAACATTAAACAAAAAACATGTTTTGTCAAATGACGACTTAATGTGCGAGGGTAAATGCACCAACCGTTTTTACATGAGGATCTAGAATCTTTTTCAACTCATCTAATGTGCCACCAGTGGTGGTTACGTCATCAATGATAATTACCAGTGCATCCGGGGAAAGTTTTGCTTTCCCTATATCTTTTATTTCAAAAGCATTGTGGATGTTTTTTAATCGTTTTGTACGATCAGTAATTAATGCTTGTTTGTCTGTATGTTTTGATTTAATGATTATACCTGTTTCAATTCGGGTAGGTATTGTTAATTTTGATTGCAATAATTGATGGTAACTTTTTGCGATAATTTCGGCTTGATTATATCCACGATCTAAAAAACGACTGTGGTGTAATGGAACGGGGATAATGATAATTTCAGAACAGTTGTGGACGCGGGCCATGCCAAGTGTCCAACCAATGATCATGATTTGTTTTTGTTGTAACAATTGGTAAACCAATTCTTGGTCAGGAAAATTTTTTATATGTCGAATACAAGTTGTTACAGATTCATCACGATATCGGTACAAGGAAAATAACCAAGGCCTCCGCATTTCACGAGTAAGAGGCAGTAAAGATGAGCATGAATTACAGATATTAATCTTGGTATTTTCATTACCACAAAGGATGCAGCTTGGTGGAAACAGGTACGAAAAAATGCTTTTTAATAAGGTAGAAATCATAGCCTAAAATAGATATGTTATCATTTTTTCTGGCATAGAAAAACCATTGC
>CAZSCW010000041.1:0-1716 GCA_964605495.1 uncultured Candidatus Saccharibacteria bacterium | reverse complement strand
GTTTTGAAAGAGGCTCGTGTTACTGCAAAAGATTTTGTGATTTCACTTCAATCAAATGCAATTTTAGTGTTCGTCGTTACTCTTCCTCGTTCTGTAGAGAATCAGCTCGACCAAGTTGTTCCAAATGAAGCTCGAAAATATATTCCTGTTCCGCTCACAGAAGTTTCACTCGATTGGTTCATTATTCCTTCAAAGGAAACATATGATCAAGAAGCCGCAGCACCCGCACCTACTATTGAAGTATTAATTGTAGCAGTACGAAATGAAATGCTTCAAAATTACCAAACAGTATTACAACAGGCCGCGATCAGTAATCCTATTTTTGAAATTGAAAGTTTTGCAACCATGCGTTCGGTTCTTCGTCGTGAAATTTCACCAGTGCTCATTGTTGACGTAGGAACTGGGTTTACCAGCATGATGATCGTTGAATATGGAATTATTAGAATTTTCCATGTTGCCAATCGTGGCTCTGCGTTCGTAACAGATTCATTGGCACGCAGTCTGTCAGTTCCGTTTGAAAAGGCAGAAGAAATGAAATTCAATGCAGCAAAATATCCAGAAGTAGAAAAATTATTACTCAGCTCTCATGAATATTTAGTGTCAGAAATAAAACGAGTATTGCTCGAATATGAACACACTCAAAATCGAGTTGTATCAAAAATTATATTGTCTGGTGGTGGTTCGACTGTTGCAGGATTCAAAGAAATCATTGCGAAAGAAACCGGACTCGAAACTGTTATGGCAGATCCTTTTTCAAAAGTTGATGCACCTGAATTCATGCGACCACTTCTTCAAACATCCGGGCCAGAATTTTCTGTTGCAGCAGGGTTAGCACTGAAAAATATGTTGTCTTTTTAATTACTATCGCGTATACTATTAATAACTTTTTATGGAACAAGAATTTCGTACAACCTTCATACCTAAAAAACCTATTGTCCAAGCAACAGCTTCTTCATCGGTACAAACTTCAAAACCGGTAGGAATTGTTTTCGTGATATCGCTACTTATTTTTATTATTAGTCTTGCGATAGGTGGTGGTGTGTATGCATATAAACTATACCTCCAAAAAGATGTTGATGATTTAGCTGTGTCACTAGATAAGGTTCAAAAAAATCTTGATCCAAACGCAATCAAAGAATTTTCGGTGATGGATAAACGATTACGTAACTCAGAATTACTCTTGAATAAACACGAGGTGATTTTCCCAGTGTTCAAGGTATTAGGTGCAACAACATTACCAACCGTACGTTATACAAAAATGGACGTTGCTTTTAATGAAGCAGGGGATTTGGACGTTGCTCTCTCAGGTGAATCTGATGGATATCGTTCAATTGCACTACAATCGCAAGCGTTAGCACAAAATGCTGATTTACAAGATACTATTTTTTCAAACTTTGTAGTTACTCCAAAAGGTCGGGTTTCTTTCGATCTATCATTTACGGTTCCAAAATCTGATCTTGCATTCAATAAAAACATAACTTCAGAAGATCTCACTCAGACACCAGTAGTCGAAGAAACTCCATCACCTGCAGCTGATCAGGCAGCACCTGCAGCCGAGGCAGTGCCTCAGGCGGTAGATGTAACAGTACAACCATAACCTTAAACTATTATGAGAACTATACTTTCTATCATTATGATATTGGCATCGGTTGGTGGTTTTATTATATATATTGTACCAACCTATAAAGATGCCCAGACCATCAGTCAAAAAAAGAC
>CAZSCW010000040.1:0-4874 GCA_964605495.1 uncultured Candidatus Saccharibacteria bacterium | reverse complement strand
GATCAGTTGAAGTTTCTGATTACGGATCATACGATACCAGTAAAATCGAGAAAGATGTGATGGTGACTGTACGTGCGACATTTGGAGTTAAATAATATATAAAAATCACCGGAAGGTGGTTTTTATATTGACATTTTTATTAATTCTGATATAATATTTTTTGAATATTCAAAAAAAACAAAAAACATAATTAAATGCTAATCGAACAAACTCAAACTTTTTCAATTAGACCTGTCAATGATTTTTTTGGAGCTAAATTTACAGAGACTTATAGAAAAAAGAAGAATATTAAGCTCATCTTATTACATCAAGATAGTTTTGATAATATTCTAAAATATCTACAAGACTTTAAAGTAAAACCCGCCCCATCTAATTATTTATTGGGAATTTTTGTTCATCATAAGGAAATTATAAAAAAATATAAAAATATAGTCTCACCAGATGAGACAAATATTTCTGATGGGAAATATGATGGGATAAAAAGAGACAGATTCCAGAAAAAGATATTTTATAGTACTTATGAAAAATCAAAAGGTTATTTTCATGATGATTATGAAGGATACACATGGATTGCCGTCATCCCTGAGGAAGGTGAAGATTTCTTGAATGATGAAATAGTTGACTATGCAGTATTTTCTCGACAAGAGCCACTCGTACAAAGCGAACAAGAAGTGGAAAATTTAGATTCCTGGGGTCCTTTCATTAGAAAATAGTCTTTTAATAAAAGCCTTGCAATTGCAAGGCTTTTTCTCTTGACCTGTAACGTAACTTCTGCTATTATAGCGATTGTCTATGTTGCTGTGTCGTACAGAACAAATAGGCGGCAGAGCCCGATCCATATACTGATGCGTGCTGGAAAAACTGTTCCAAAGACTCTTTTTCCTTCACACATTATTGTACGTGATATCACTCTGTTTTTATAACTAAATTATAGTTTATATGCTGTAATCTTTTTCTGGTTACGGTGTATTTGCTAGTAAACAAACTATGGCAAAAACATCAGTCACAGCACGAAATGAAAAGCGTGCTCGACTTATTGCAAAATACGCTGCAAAGCGTGCAGAGCTAAAAGCAAAGGGTGATTGGGATGCTCTACAGGCATTACCAAAAAACTCTTCTCCAGTTCGATACAAAAATCGATGTGGAATTACCGGTCGACCAAAAGGATATTTACGAGACTTTGGATTGTCACGTATTAAATTCCGAGAATTAGCTAACGAAGGAAAAGTTCCAGGTGTACGAAAGTCGTCTTGGTAATTTCTAATACTATATATGGATAGAATTTCAAACTTATTGATTGCTCTGAAAAACGGAGGAAATGCAGGACGTGCAACAGCAACTGTTCCATTTTCAAAATTGCAGGCATCAATCGCAAAAGTATTGTTTGATGCAGGGTACATTGCTTCATACAGTAAAAAAGCACAAAACGGTCATGATGTACTCGAACTTGGTATTGCATACGTGCAGGACAAGCCTCGAATTCATGATGTAAAACGAATTTCAAAACCTTCTCGACGTTTATACGCAGGAGCACACCAAATTCGTTCAGTAAAAAATGGTCATGGGATTTTGGTACTGTCGACACCAAAAGGAATTTTAACAGGAGATCAAGCGAAAAGTGAACACGTAGGTGGAGAAACACTTTTTGAGATCTGGTAATTATATGTCACGACTCGCAAAAAAACCAATTGAAATACCTGCCGGAGTGACTGCCACTCTTGATCATCGAACACTTACTGTTACTGGTCCGAAAGGAACATTAACTCGTGAGTTTCGATCAGAAATTTCTATTGTTATAGAAGGATCAGAAATTGTTGTTACTACAAAAGGAGGCGACGTGTTCTCACGAAGCTTGCTTGGAACCTATGCATCTCATATTAAAAACATGATTGCAGGTGTAACTACAGGATACGAGAAAAAATTAATCCTCGAAGGAGTAGGATTTAAATCAGCAGTAGCAGGAAATATGTTGGATCTAGCACTTGGATTTTCACATCCAGTTAAATTAGAAATTCCAAAAGGATTAACTATCACTGCAGAGAAAAACGTTATTAGCATTTCAGGAATTGATAAAGAACAAGTCGGTCAATTTTCTGCATACGTACGATCACTTAAAAAACCTGAACCTTACAAAGGTAAAGGATTCCGTTATGATGACGAAGTGATTCGACGCAAGCAAGGTAAAAAATCTGCTTAACCTCATTTTCAAAGCTTCAAAAGATTTCATCTGTCTTGGCTGCGGGATCGTTTCACTACGTCCTCGCCTGTGCCATCTAAAATCTTTTTACGCTTTTCAAATATATGAAAACAATCAACAATTACAACCTTGCAAAGCGACAGCGTTTGCATAAAAAAATTCGAACTCGAGTTATCGGTTCTGAATCACGACCACGTTTGTCAGTATTCCGATCAAACAAATTTATCTATGCTCAGATTATTGATGACACAACAGGAAAAACTCTTGTAGCTGTTAATGATATGAAAGATGCAAAAGGAAACAAAGTTGAACGAGCTAAAAACGTTGGTGAACAAATCGCGGAACAAGCAAAAAAATCAGGTATTACATCAGTAGTATTTGATCGCGGAGGATTCCGTTATACTGGTCGAATTGCAGCACTTGCAGATGGGGCCCGAGCAAAGGGACTTGAATTCTAATCATTTATATTTATATGGAAGATACAAAAACAACTACAACTGCTGAAAATTCAACAGCACCAGCAAAAACATTTACACCTCGTACAGGGGCACGCACAGGCGGAGCACCTCGAACTGGTGGATTTACTCGAAAGCCAGCTGATGGTTCATCACCGCGTGGAGGTGGATTCGGTGCTCGTCGTCCAGGTGGACGAACCGGCGGACGACCTGATCGCGCTGAACGACCAAAACCAGAATTCGATCAAAAAATGCTTGAAATCCGACGTGTAACTCGTGTAGTTGCCGGAGGACGACGTTTCTCTTTCTCTGTAACATTGGTTGCAGGTGATAGAAAAGGACGTGTAGGTGTTGGAATCGGGAAAGCTACTGATACAACTCTTGCGATCAACAAAGCTTTCAACGATGCAAAGCGAAACATGATTAAAATTAAAACTACTGAAAATGGATCAATTCCACATGAAGTAAGTGCAAAATACAATTCAGGACGCGTATTTCTTATGCCAAACAAATCACGAGGAGTGGTAGTTGGATCTGCAATGCGAACTGTTATTGAATTTGCAGGAATTACTGATGTAACTGGTCGTGTTACTTCTGGATCAAAAAACAAACTTAACATTGCGCGCGCAACGATAAAAGCATTGACTGAATTTGCAATGCCAAAAGCTGCTCGTACTGAATAATATGTTACATACATTAAAACGAGACAATCCAAACAAAAAACAAAAACGTGTTGGACGTGGTCAATCATCTGGAAAAGGTAAAACTGCAGGACGTGGAACAAAAGGGCAAAAAGCTCGAGGTAACACAAAAATGCGACCAGCACTCCGTGATATCATCAAGAAAATTCCTAAAAAACGAGGATTCGGTAAAAACCGAGCACGTGGAACTTATGTAAAACCAGAATTCGGAATTATCAACGTAAGTCAATTGGCAGCTATGAATGCAGTAACACCTGAAACATTGGTAACTGCTGGATTGGTTTCACCACGACTCGCGAAAAATGGTGTTAAAATTTTAGGAACAGGAACAATTGCAAACGCAGTTACTGTTTCGAATTGTCAGGTTTCAGCCGTTGCAAAGGAAAAAATCCTAGCAGCAGGTGGAACAGTGGCGTAATTAATCCAACATGCGTGTTTCTGATGCATTCTGACTGCCTTGAATATTATTCAGAGTAGCGGTATACTATCAGTCACGCATGTTCGCGTATATTTATGTTAGATACATTTTTGAAAAAAGTTAAAATCATTTTTACTGACCGGGTCATCTTGTCTCGTATTGGTTTTGTGTTATTGATGTTTATTGTGTTTCGATTTTTAGGAACAATTCCATTACCTGGAATTGATACTGTAAAATTGACTCAGTTCCTATCAAACAACCAATTCTTCGCATTCCTTAGTTTGTTTTCAGGAGGTGGTCTAACTCAATTGTCACTTGTGGCATTGGGTGTTGCTCCATTCATTACGTCATCTATTATTATGCAATTGCTGACAGTACTTATTCCAAGTATAAAGCAAATGTATCACGAAGAAGGCGAGGCTGGACGTAAAAAATTCAACCAATACTCACGATTTTTGGCAGTAGGTATGGCAATTATCCAAGGGATTGGATTGATTGCATTGTTGTCATCACAAGGAGTATTATTCTTACCAACACTCTTTTCACAAGTATTATTCGTAGCAACAGTTGTTGCTGGATCAGTACTCGTTATGTGGATTGGTGAATTAATTTCAGAATTTGGAATTGGAAACGGAATCTCAATGATTGTATTTGCCGGAATTGTTTCCGCAATTCCAAATCATTTGTCACAGGCAGCATTTACGTTTGATGCATCACAACTACCGTTGTATATTGCAATCTTGGTAATTTTGTTCCTTATGATTTTTGTTTCGGTTATCATTACCGAAGCTGAACGACCAATTCCAGTTCATTATGCAAAACAAGTTCGTTCAGGGTACCAAACAGGTGGAACTGATACCTACATTCCTTTGCGTATTGCACAGGCTGGTGTTATGCCAATTATCTTTGCAGGTTCAATTTTACAAATTCCACAGATCTTGGCGATGTTTTTCCTAAAATCAACCAATACAACCCTTGTTGCTATGGGTACACGATTCAAGGATTTTAACTCAGCAAACCTTTGGTATGTTATTCTGTATTTCGTATTGATTTTCTTCTTTACGTATTTCTATACAGCGGTAACATTTGATGCAGAGGCAATG
>CAZSCW010000039.1:0-5151 GCA_964605495.1 uncultured Candidatus Saccharibacteria bacterium | reverse complement strand
TAGATGCTGATGGAGCTGGTGAATATGAAGAAGATCCGTTGGTTTGAGGTCGTGCACCGAATTGTACATTTTCTGCAATGATTTCAGTTCGATATTTTTTTTGACCATCCTGTTCCCAAGATCGGGTTTGGATGCGTCCCTCTAAACAAACTTGACTTCCTTTTTTAACATACTGTGCGCAGTTTTCAGCCTGACGACCGAATACTACGATATTATGATACTCTGCCATTTCTTTTCGTTCTCCTGTAGTTGCATCTTTCCAAAAACGGTTAGTTGCTACTGAGAAACTTGCGATTTTAATTCCTGATGGAAGGGCTCGAAGTTCTGGATCACGTGTTACATTTCCTGCAATGATTGCTTTATTTATATACATAGTATTTCTTGATTAATTATTATTAACAATAATACAAGTATATCGCAAAGCATTTTCCATGACAAGTTCCATTATATTCTACAAAATAATTATTCAGTTTCGGTTCCGATTAATGGTTCGACCGCAACATCTTCTTCATCTTCGTTAACAGGAGTTTGGAGTTCTATAGCTGCAATTCCTGGGTCAACTTCTTCTGCATCAACATCTGCAAGTAATTCTTCTTCCACCAATTCTTCACGAGCTGATGATTTCAAAATTTTTGAAAGAGGTTTTTTACTGATAACGGTATTTTCCGCAACAGTCGCAGTCATAAGACTTCGGATGATCAGTATGTTTTTTTCAAGAACTTCATTGATCGCTTTGATTTGATCAGGAGTGATTGAGAATTTAATCCAACCAAAGTATCCCTGATTAAAACGAACTCGTTTGTTATTGATGATTCGTGACATTTCGTATGCCAAGTCGATGAATTCAGGTCGTGCATCAGTCATGATGGTTCCTGAAAGATCGGTGATAATTGATTTGATTTGGTCTACATTTGAGTCCAAATCTTCCTCGCGAACTGCTGGTGACAATAGGAAGCCGAGTTCGTAAACTCGAGGCTCCAGCGTTTCAGTCGAGGCTTGAGTAACTGCCTTTTTTCGTGCCATAATTTATATATATTTACTTAATAATAAAAGCACTTTGAATGATTCAAAGTGCGATTACATTAGCAGAAATAAAGTGTTTTGTAAAGAGTAGTTTTACTAAATAATTCCAAGGAATTTCTTTGCATTTTCGAGCAATTGCAAACGTAATGTTTCCAATTCCATTTCTTTCAATTCTGCAATTTTCTTTGCAACTTCCACGACCATCCACGGCTCGCATGGTTTTCCGCGATATGGTACTGGCGCAGCAAACGGTGCATCTGTTTCAATCATAATACTTTCAATCGGACATGCGATAATCATTTCATCGTATTCATTAGTAAACGTAATCGGACCATCTACAGATATAGTGAACCCTGCAGCAACAATATCCAACATACATTGTTTTGATCCGGAAAAAAAATGAAAATTCGCACGGCCTGCATACTGTTCAGATTTCAAAATTTCTAAAGCATTATAATATGCATCATCGGTTCCTTTTGATGCACGAACATGGAGCATCAATGGCTTGTTCACACTTACTGCAAGTGCAATATGTTTTTTAAAAATTTCTACCTGTTTTTCTTTTGTTTCAGGTGATTGATCACGAAAATAATCCAATCCTGTTTCACCAATAGCAACTACCTGCGCGTGACTTGCTAATTGCTTCATTTCATCCCAATCAGATTCACTATCCGGTACATGTCCGTCGCATGGATGAAAACCAACCGTTGCCCAGCAGAGATTAGAATTTTTTTCAGCAATTTCTATCGCCATTTTTGATGTCTCCAGTCCCGTCCCGACGGTTATTGTTCCAACTCCTCCCTCTCGCATACGCTGTAAAATTACCTCCTGATTTTCGGAAAGTGGTTCCAAATTTAAATGAGAATGAATATCAATATATTGTAGATTCATAAAATGATCATAACATAAATACAAAATAAAAAGCACATCATGTGCTTTTTATTTTTATGATGTAATTTTATCTACATGTTTTCCTGCTGCAACACAGTCAGTACAAATAACATGCAGATGACGACGAATATTTCCATTATTCACCACATTACTGGTCGTAGCACCACAAATCTCACAATTACCGATTTCTTGCGTATCTTCATCAAATGCCATACGCATGCGTCCGTCAAATACGAACATATTTCCTTCCCATAATCCCTTGCTGCCGTATTTCTCTCCATATTTTGCAATACCTCCATCTACTTGATATACCTTTTCATATCCTCGATTTTTCATCATTGCAGACAAAATTTCGCAACGAATTCCTCCCGTACAATACGTTACAATTGGTTTGTCTTTATGTTTACTGATTTCACCTTCTTCAATATCTTTTATAAATTCTTTTGAAGTTTTTATTGGTGGGACAATTGCATTTTTAAACTTTCCGATTTTTGCCTCGTATTCATTGCGACCATCATAAAAAATCACTTCATCACCATATTTTTCTACCAGTTCATTCACCTGTTCTGGTTTTAAATGAACCCCACCGTTAGTCACTCCATGTTCATCAACGGTAATTTCATCAGGCGCTCCAAATGCTACAATTTCTGATTTTACTTTGACTTTTAATTTTGGAAAATCATCACGATGACCATCACTCCATTTATAAGTGATTTTTTTCATCAAGTGATGCTTGTTCATTTCTTTGATATATGCCTTTACATCCTCGATCCCACCACCTAATGTCCCATTAATTCCATGGACACTAATTAAAATCCGTCCGCGCAAATTCAAGCGTTCACATAAATGACGCTGCCAGTGCATAACAGTTTCTGGATCTGCAATAGGAACAAATTTATAGAAAAGGATAATTTTCTGTAGAGAGTTTTTATTGCTGGTTGATGATAAATCTGCCGAGTTCATAATGACTCTATATCACAGATTTACCATTTTGTGTAGATGTTTTTATTATTATACATACTAATAATTGACATTATTATATAAAATGCTATAATGTAAAAAATTAAGTTCTATGCAGAAAATACCTATCACCTTCGAATTAAAACCTCGAACAACACTAAGTTTAACTTTACAACAAGACGAAGTACTCTTTTTATCCAGATTCTATGAGTATGGTGTTACATCGTGTCATCCAGATGAATTTGAAAGATTCACTAAAAATATTGAGCGATTAATATTTCTATGTTTAATCAAATTCAAAAAAGGGGCTCAAATTATTTATTGTAGCTTAACCAAGGTTGGGAAAAAATTAATACAAGCACTAAAAGAAACCGCTCCAATCGAATACTAAAAAATAAAAAAGCCATCACTTATGTGATGGCTTTTATCTTAATGACCATGTTCAGCTTCTGCTGCCATTGCCTCTGCTTTGTCTTTATGAATAGTTCCTTTTGGATGTTCTACAGGTGTATAGATTGAATACAATTTCATGGCAACATCTCCTGTATTGATTACATTGTGATTCATTCCAGCTGGAATAATAATTGCAAAATCATCCTCTACATCATATTCCTGATCACCAATAATCGCTTTGCCTGTTCCTTGTTCAATTCGTAAAAATTGATCGGTGTGCTGATGTACCTCTGCACCAATATCTTCCCCTGGATTTAGTGACATAACTGTCATCTGTAAATGCTCCCCTGTGAACACCTCCTTTCGGAAAAAGTCATTTCCTAATGTTTCATTTTCAATGTTGTTTACGTATGGAGTAATCATATTTTTTATATTAATTAAATAATATTACAATTATATCATGCATTTAATTTTGATAAAACACCCTCATCTGCAACTGGCGGAAGTGGTTGTCCTTCTGGAATAAATTTGAGCGCTACGGAATTGACGCAATGACGAACATTTTTATCTGTCAGATATTCACCATTGAATACGTGACCAAGATGTCCGTCACAATGTGCGCATGAAATTTCCGTATAGATTTCGCCTGGATGCAATTTCCGTGCAACAGATCCTGGAATCTCATCATCAAATGCTGGCCAACCACAATGTGCGTCGAACTTATCCTCGGATGTATACAGTGGATTATTACACCAACCACATACGTAAATTCCCTTTTGATAATGGTCATCGTATTCACCAGAAAAAGGCATTTCAGTATCGCCTTTTACAAGTACGTTATATTGTTCTGATGTGAGGTCGTTCTTTTTCATGTGCTTGTTAATTATTTTCTAATGCAACAAATTCTTTAAATTTTTCAATATCTTCTTTGGTTCCCAATAAATGACTTTGTTCAGGACTAAATACAACATATTGCTCTTCTTCTGGAAAAGTATCGTCATCTTGTAGCCATCTGTCCTTTCCGATAACAATCCCATCATATTCATCTTTTTTTAAAGCAGTTACTAAACTACGCCGCTTTTTAAAAAACCAATCCTCATCTTGTTCACCATCTCTAAACTCAAGAAGTTCATCAGATTCAAGAGCATCCATAAATGATGTTGCTACTAAATAATGTTTTTTATGCCCAAATGCTTCCCAAAAAGTATCGTATTTCTTAAACTTGGTTATATTAACTATTGCTGGATGAACTTTATTATAATCTCTCTCAAATCTTTCACTGAACATTTCAACTGCTTTTACAGATTCAGCAAAAAAAGACATGTTTGTTTTTGGAAATTCAACCGTCATTTCTTCCAGTTTCTTTTGCTCTTTCATTAAACAATAAACACTTGAACATACACCAAATTCTGTTTTTTCATAAAAATCAGAGTAACTTATATCTCCTCGATTTCTCCAAAATGAAGATAGCCCAGACTCTTTTAAATCTTTTTCTGAATATTTTAGTGTAATATCTTCTCTTGTTAAACCAAAATCGTTCTGTATTTTTTCAAGCCTAGAATCAATATCAGTTTGTAATTTTATGAGTTTATCATTTTTTCTTTGATCAAGATCATAAACCCTCTCTTGAAAAACAATTTTATTTATTTTTGTCTCAGGAAAAATTGAATCTACATATTGTGAATATTGTTCTTTGGTTCCGATTTTTGATAATTCAGGATTTTGTTCAAACACAAAATCAACTCCATCTTTTATGATTGGAATTTTATTTACATCTATTTTCTTTTTTAGGATCAAGTTTTCCATAAACTATTTCCGTCCAAACAACGGCTCACTTGGTTTTTCACGTTTGATAATCAGTGCTTTAATTTTATCAGCTGTCGC
>CAZSCW010000038.1:0-5270 GCA_964605495.1 uncultured Candidatus Saccharibacteria bacterium | reverse complement strand
ATAAATTAGAAATATTGGTAAACAGAGCCATAATGAGAACTGCAAGTCCGACCATATAAATAGTGAAAATCCCCGCACCACGGCTGGATTCAGGCATGTATTTTTTCCAGTGCCACATCAGTGCCGCTGTAGCACCAATCACGAAAACCATTAATAAAAGAAATCCTATGAAAAGTACGTTCATAACATGTACAGTATATCACTAAGCTACAAAAAAATGCATATAGTACCACATGCATTTAAAATGTTATTTACCAAAGGTTATATGTAGCCTTTTTCCGCCACAGTTTTTACAATCAGTAATTATAAGTCCTTTGGTACTTTTTGGTTCATAAAAACCGCAAGTACATTCTATTTTCAAAGTTATTAGACCACCTAACCCCGGTATCTTCTTTGGGATATTTGGTGAAATATTTACTTCAGGTTTTTTCTTTGAAAAATCAAATAGTGTTGCAGGATCAACTTTCTGATCCTGAACGATTCTTTTTCTCTTTCCCATAATTTTTTATCTACTTTACGTGTAAAAAATACTTTGTCAAACTACTCTTGAGTCTTTAATATGTATGTGATACAGTTCTGTTATAAGCAACGAAGGAGCTAATCACTCCAGAGCACTCGACAGAACACCTCTATTTAATGATTGAGGCTAGTAGATTCGAGCGGGAACGCCCGTTACAGCAAAATGAGTGTGCGGGAAATTGCTATGCAATTTCCCGCACAGAACCAAGGTGGTACCACGAGTAAAAGAAAACTCGTCCTTGCATACGGCATTTGCCGCGCGCGAAGACGAGTTTTTTGTTATTAAAAATTTGTAATTAAGTATTAATCATGAACCCAAACCCAAAAAACTTTACACCAGAAGGTGTACAAAAATCAGAAATTGCAGCTCGTGAAGAGTCTATTTTGCAGTTCTGGAAAAATAACGCTATTTTTGAAAAAACACTTGCAAAAGAATCTCCGATGGGTGACTTTGTATTTTTTGAAGGTCCACCAACAGCAAACGGTCGCCCAGGAATTCACCATGTAGGCGCACGATCATTCAAGGATATTATTCCGCGTTACAAAACAATGCGCGGCTTTAACGTGCAGCGACGTGCTGGATGGGACACTCATGGATTGCCTGTGGAACTACAAGTTGAAAAGCAACTGGGATTGAAATCAAAAAAAGAAATCGAGGAATATGGCGTTGCTGCATTCAATAAGAAATGTAAGGAATCTGTTTGGGAATATAAAGATGAATGGGAAGCCTTAACTGATCGAATGGGTTATTGGTTGGATATGAACCATCCATATATTACATATGAAAACGGATATATTGAATCGTTATGGGGCGTGGTAAAGAAGATTTCAGAACGAAAGGATAAAAACGGAAATGATTTAATGTACAAAGATTTCAAGATTCTACCGTGGTGTACGCGTTGTGGAACAGCTTTGTCGTCTCATGAATTGAACCAGCCGGGTGCGTACCAGGATGTAAAAGATGTGACAGCATATGTGAAATTTAAAGTAATAGGACAAAAAAATACATACATCATGGCGTGGACAACGACACCTTGGACACTTCCAGGAAACATCGCCCTGGCAGTAGGTTCTGATATTGATTATGTAGAAGCAAAAGTCGGAGATGAAATTTATGTTCTTGCAAAAACATTATTGAAAAATCTACCAGAAGGATATGAAATCATTACAGAACATAAGGGATCTGAAATGGCTGGAATGAAATACGAACCGTTATATCCATTTATGTCTGATCTGCTTCCAGCGGATCAGAAATCAAAACTTGATAATGCATTCCAAGTGTACGCAGCAGATTTCGTAACAACAACAGATGGAACTGGTGTTGTTCATATTGCGCCAATGTATGGAGCAGATGACTTTGATTTAGCTACAAAAAATAATCTACCAAAATTCCATGTTGTAAACGAGGAAGGAAAATATATTATAGGTTGTGATACCGATGTAATTAAACTATCAGGTCGTTATGTAAAGGAATCTGACGAATCTGGAAAACCGACTCTTGCAATTGATATTATTAATGATCTGACAGCACAGAATTTGTTGTTCAAAAAAGAAAATTACGCGCACAGTTATCCGCATTGTTGGCGATGCAATACACCGTTGCTCTACTATGCACGTGGATCGTGGTATTTCCGAATGAGTTCACTTCGCGAGAAGCTTCTCGCTGCAAACGAAAATATTAATTGGGAACCTAATCATATAAAAGAAGGACGTTTTGGTGAATGGCTCGACAATATTAAAGACTGGGCAATTTCGCGTGAACGATACTGGGGAACACCGATTCCGGTATGGGAAACTGCAGATGGATCAAAACGTGTTGTGATTGGTTCACTTTCCGATATTAAAAAATATACAAAGAAATCTGGTAACAAGTATTTTGTAATGCGACACGGTCAGGCAATCAGTAATATACAAAAAGTTTGGGATTTCATGGGTGATCCTGAAAATCACTTGACCGAAGAAGGTCGTGCTCAGGTTACAAAAGCTGCGGAAGAATTAAAAGCAAAAGGAATTGATATCATCATTTCTTCGCCAATTTTACGAACTCAAGAGACAGCAAAAATTGTTGCAGAAAATATCGGAATACATCCAGATCAGATTATTACTGATAATCGAATTATTGAATGGCAGGTAGGAAAAGAATTCCAAGGAAAAACTATCGATGCATATATACAGATTCGTAATGCATCAGAAAATAGATACACTTTTAAAATAGATGGTTTTGAATCGTTTCAGGATGTTACAAAACGATGTGGAGAATTTTTACATGATATCGATTCAAAATATCAGGGTAAAAATATTTTGGTAGTTACCCACAATTCTGCTGCTCGTGGATTGGTGTTGGCAGCCCAAGGGTTTACATTTGAATCATTATTAAAAACTGAAGCAAAAGAATTTCCTTTCTATAATGCCGATATACGTGAAATTGATTTTTCACCACTACCACATAATGAAAATTATGAATTAGATTTCCATAAACCGTACATTGATCAGATAGAACTGGAACTAGACGGTGAAAAATTAACTCGGACATCTGCAATTATGGATGTATGGTTTGACTCAGGGGCTATGGCATATGCACAGGGTCATGATCTGGGTGAATCGATTAATTTCAATCCGAAACCGGCGGATTATATTTCGGAAGGAGTCGATCAGACACGTGGATGGTTTTACACAATGCACGCGATTGCGAATTTGTTGAATGATAATCCAACGAATAACTACAAAAATGTAATTTGTTTGGGATTGTTGATGGCAGCTGATGGAACAAAAATGTCAAAATCAAAAGGAAACATTGTATCGCCTTGGGAAATATTTGAAAAATATGGAGCTGATGTTGCACGATTTTGGTTCTATAGTGTGAACCAGCCAGGTGAAACAAAAAACTTTGATGAAAAATCCCTCGATGATGTAAAGAAAAAAGTATTCAACCCATTATTGAACGTTGTGAGTTTTTATCAGATGTATAAACCTGACAATAATACATATCTCTACGATGAGGCATTAAATGCTTTTGAAAATAAAAAGGCACCTGTATTAGATAGATGGATACTTGCGAAACTTGTTCAATTGGGTAATGACGTCACAACAGGGTTGGATCAATATAACATATTGGAACCCGCGCGTGCTATTCGTGAATTTATCAATGAACTTTCAACCTGGTATATTCGCCGATCACGAGATCGTTTTAAATCAGACAATGTTCATGATCGACATTGCGCACTTCGGACGACCGCGATTGTACTGCATAATTTATCAGTACTCATGGCACCGTTTACACCATTTCTGGCAGAGGAAGTATTCCAGGCAGTGAAATGGGAAGGTGATCCAGAATCAGTTCACTTGAAAGATTGGGTGGGTGAAGACGATAATAATTACGAGTTTGGAACTACTCTGGAATATATGGAACAAGTTCGCAATTTCGTAACACTCGGACTCGAAGCGCGACAGCAAGCAAATATAAAAGTTCGTCAGCCACTTTCTAAATTATTTATTTCACCGTCAGATCTTTCAAATGAGTATTTCGATATTATCAAGGAAGAATTGAATGTTAAAGAAATCGTTGTAAAAGAAACTCTTGAATCTGGAACAGTAGAACTTGATACAGAAATCACAGAAGATCTTCGCAATGAAGGTGAAATGCGAGACTTGGTTCGACAAATTCAGGATATGCGTAAAGATGCAAACTTAATGCCAGCTGATCGAGTAATTGTTCATTTGGAAATTTCTGAACCAGTTTGGTTTGGAAATAGTGAACTTCAAACTGAATTATTAACAACAGTTGGAGCAGAAAGTATCGTATGGAATAGTGAAGGGAATACCGTAGAAAAGAAATAAAAAACACTTTATTAACCTAAAGTGTTTTTTATTTAAAATCCCATAACTTCTCTTCAAAATCTTTTATTTTTCCTTTTGTGTCTATTTCAATTCCTTCTTGTTTGTATAATTTCATTCGTTCTGTTCGATGTGCGTCATCAATCCAAATTTTTCCACCAGCATACACGATCCGGTGCCATGGAATGACTGCGCCATTTCGTTCGGCCTTTCCAAGTACACCGGAAACACTCTGTGATGCCATGGCTCCGCCGCCAGTGCGATGTGCGAGCATGCCGTAGGTGACAACGCGACCTTTCGGAATACGTACAGCCTGCTCAACAACTTTTTCAGAAAATGTTTTCATAATAAAAGTATACCAAAAAATCTATTTGACATATTTTATATTAAGTGTATTGTAATAACAAAATCAAAACAAATGGATATTAATAAAGAAATTGAAAAAGCTCATGGATCAGCAGAATCTCTCGCACAAAAAGCGATGATATTAAGAATAGAAACAGAGCTGGTTATTGATATTTTAATAAAAAAGAGAAAATCTAAAAAGCGGTGAATCCGCTTTTTTTGTTATCTATTAAATGGTAAAATAATGATAATGTCGCACGAAATCCATTCTACCCACGGAATCATCATGAATATTTTCCCGGAGGGCGAGGAATCTGTCATCGCCGAATGTCTGACCGCTGATTTGGGCCGGATTTTTCTGCATATTCAGGGTGCAAAAAAAATACAGAATAAACATCGATTAGTTGTATTTCCATTTTCATTTGTATTAATCGATTGCGTGCAAGGGAAGCAGTATTATAGATGTACGGGAATCGCCGAATGGAAATCATATTATAAGGATCTTATAAATATTTCGAAAACTCGGAAAATGTTTATCCGACAAGGTTTCAGTATGATTCAGCGCCTGGTGC